>JACPMS010000004.1:0-18936 GCA_016185875.1 Candidatus Woesearchaeota archaeon
GGTAAAGTCAAGTTAAGTGTGTTGATGAATAATTTCAAAATATTCAATCCGCCTTCGGCATAATTTAGTGCTCGGCTTTGCTTTTCTACCATTACGCAAAGCCTCGCCTATGAATTAATTATTCAATCAATAATAAATTTCACCCAATGCGGGGCGAGTATCTTTTGTGCTGAAAGGCACGGATTTATTTTTCCCACTTAACTTGACAGCACCTTATTGTTTTAATATTTAAATATATTTTTATTGCTCTTGAGTTTGATTTTGGCTTTGCTGCTGCAGTTCATTCAGCTGCCTTAAGGATTCGCATGACTGCCTCAACTGCTTGTTTGTTATTTTGTCGCACACCGAATAATCCTTGTTATCCAAGACAAATGTCATGTAGCATGAGTCTTTCCTGCTGTCTATTGATATTTGGTCACAGAGCGAGTTGTCATTGATTGACTTTGCAATGTTTGAATAGCACAAGTCTTTTATTCTTGCATTAGTAATCTGGCTGCAGTAATTTTTATTGCGCTGAACTTCTCCTATGTTGCCTATGCAAGTATCTTTTAAATCAGGCACTTCAATTTGGTTGCACTTCTTTAGGGCATTGCCTGGGTCAGCTTTTGCAAGCTCCTTTATCTCGTCCAGACTTTCAGTTGATATTGCTGCTGGCAATTCTGGCTTTTTGCAGTCTGCAGCGCAATTTTCCTGCTCTTCGCAAACATTGTTGCCGCAGCACGGCACAATTGGCTTGTTAATGCAAGCATTGTTTTCAATCACATCATTCGTGCATGGGTTGTTGTCGTTGCACTCCAAGGCCTGTATTTCGCAAGCCTTGCAAACCCCTCCGCAGTCAATTCCTTCTTCATTCTGGTTTTTGATGCCGTCAATGCAGGTTTCCTTCAGAGGAAATTGCTTTGCAATCCCTCTGTCGCGAAAATCTTCGATATTCGCTGATTTTCCAAACTCAACAATTTTAACAGGCAAGGTCGCAACAGCCTTTTTATCATCATATTCTATGATTGCCCTTAAAATGTAATCTCCTGCTTTTGTGTCTTTTGGCACTAAAATCTTTGTCTGGGTTGAGCCAAATGTTTCAATAGCCCTTGTCTCGATTTTCTGAGTTATAACTTTGCTGGTTTTAGGCTCTATGATTTCCTGCTTGATTACAACATCATATCTTTTAGACGAGCCTAAATTGGAGAGCTCTTTCAGAAAAATTATGCTTTCTCCAGGCTCTGCTGTTGTTGTTACCGGCTCAAGATTCAAGTCAAGCAATTTTGTTTCTGAATTCGGGCTGTAATAAAAAAATGATGCAATCCCGAGCAACGAGGCAAAAATAAAAACAATAACCAAAACAGTTGTATGCGACAGGTGTATTTCGTGCCTTATTGTGGGCTTGAAGCTTGAATTAATTGCTTCGTCAATCTCTGCGCTTGAGTACCTATACTTTGACAAAACATCCCTGATTGTAGAAGCATCATAGCCCTTTTGCATAAGGCTCTTGACATAATCAATCAGGTTCTTTTTAACCATTGAAATTTTTCTGTTGGAGATAATATTTAAAGATTGTTGTTTGGCATTATAATCGTGTGTGGATTCTTTTACATAAAAGACTAAATATGCTATATTTATACTTAAAAATGTATAAATACCCTCAAATTTATACGTTATTTATCCTTAATTTAGTATAAATTTTAGATTCTATAATAGTAATATTTAAATAGCAATACTAAAATTAGGCTATATAATGTATATATCAAGGTAAAAATGAGTATTCAGATTAGAATTACTGTATCTAAGGAAATCAATGATTTGCTAGAGAGGGTTTCCAAAAAGCTTGGCAAGAAAAAATCAATGCTAGCCAGAGAGCTAATGGAGCAGAAGATGTACGATTTGGAGTTGATACAAAGAGAGCTGAAAGAAATGGATAAGAAAACATGATGAGAAAATCAGAAGTGTAGAATTCAAATTCAGTAAAAAATTATTCAATAAAAAGTGATTTTCAATGATTGTTAAAATTCAAAATTTAATGTAAAATGCGTTATGCAAGAAACAGAATACAGCGCAAATGAAATCAAATTCACATTCAATAATATAAAATAAAAATGAAAAACAAATCAAATAAAAAATCTCAAACAACAATTTTCATGATAGTGGGCTTAATCATACTCATAGGGGGTGTTGTATTTTTCTATTCAACGCAGAAAGCCCCCAAGCCGTTTGAGCCTGAAATTAGGTTAATCCAGGAGCAAATCCCAGTTGAGTTTGAGCCGATTAAAAATTACGCCAATGACTGCGCATACTCTTTAGGCGTTGAAGGGTTAAGAATCATAGGCAAGCAGGGAGGCTACATAAGCTTTGCAGACAGAGCCTTGAACAGAGAGTCATTCACAATAACGCAAAACCCGACTGAAAGCGACGCTGTTTTATTCACAAGAAATTCTGATTTAAAGATTCCTTACTGGTGGTATTTGAAGTCAGCAAACAACTGCAGAGGCGATTGCAAGTTTGCAACCAAAAGGCCTGAGTTAAGGCAAACCGATAACTCGATAGAAAAACAGCTTGAAAGGTACATTGACTCAAGGTTCAAGGACTGCTTGAAGAATTTTGAGCCTTTCAATGAGCAGGGCTTTAAAGTGACCGAATCAGGCAAAGTAAAAACAGATGTTACAATTTCCAAAGATGATGTTTCAGTATTGGTTGAGTACCCGTTGAATGCTGAAAGGCAGGATGCAAAATCAAAATTAAGCCAGTTCATTGCAAGGATACCTATTAATCTTGACAAAGTGTATGACTTGGCTACAAAAATAACTAACTTGGAAATAAAGCACAGGTACTTGGAAAAGCATGCCCTGAACTTGCTGGTTGCGTTTTCAGGAGTGGACAAGGAAAAGCTGCCTCCGATGTCTGACATGCAGTTCAAGTTCGGCTCAACAACAAGCTGGCAGAAAAGCGACATAAAAAACAAGATAACAGGGCTGCTTGCTGCTTACATCCCCTTGTTTCAGGTAGACGGCACTTATAATTACGAAAGAAACACTTTTGATTCAGAGTTAAAGCAAAGGCTGTACGATTCAACAATCATTCCTGTTGCAAACTCCTCATTCAGGGATTTGTCAGCCTACTTTACATACCTGGATTTCTGGCCTTCTTATTTTGATTTGAATTGCCAGGGAGAAAGATGCATTCCAAGCTCTGCAAACTCATTGATTTCATTCTTTGGAATACAGGAGTACAGGTTTGCTTATGACTTGTCATTTCCTGTTTTGGCTGAAGTGCAGGACCCGTTTGCACTAAACGGGCAGGGCTACAGCTTTAATTTCTTTTTGGAAGGCAACATTAGGAACAACAAGGCAATGCCTGCTGATTTCACTCCTCTGGAAAGGGCTGACTTGTCAGAAAGCTCACTGCTTTGCGATGCAAGGACAAGCGGCAATGTTACTGTGGCTGTTTTAAGCGCAGCAACAAGAAAGCCAGTTGACGATGCCCAAGTTCTTTACACAATCAGCGATGAAAGCTGCTTTATCGGTGCAACTAACCAAGATGGGGTTTTAACAGAAAAATTCCCGGTTGCTGTTGGCGGAGTTGTGAGCATTGTAAAAGACAGCTACATTGGAAAAGCAGCTGAATTTGAGCCAAGAATCGACAGGAATGATTTGCTGAAGGTTGAAGTGCAGCCTATTTACACAAAAAAAGTCATCGTCAAAAAGAAAAATGTTGTCAAAACAATCAATGGGTGGCAGTTTGTCAGCGCCCCATCAGACTTAAACAATAAGGAATCTGCCACTGCCACATTGACGAGAATTAATGATGAAAACGAACTTGGCTTTTCCTCTATTGCCAATTACGAGGGGCAGCAAAAAGATCAAAGCGAACTGGAGATTGCTCCTGGCACTTACACTGCTGACATTCAACTGATACTTAATGAGAGAATAGTCTTTCCTGAAAAGGAAAAATGCGTCAAGAAAAACATCTTTGGCGCTAAGGAATGCTTTACAATTCCAAAAATTGATTTTGGAGAAAAGTCTGCCCCAGGGCAGGAAAGATTTCCTGAAGGAGGCTTGAAGCTAAACATCACATTTAACCCGAAAGATCTTGAGAACTCTGACACAATTGTGCTTTATGCTGTGAGCTTGGACATTGCAAATGTCCCTGAGCAGGAAAGAGTTGTTGAGGACATAGAGCAGATGGGCAAAATCGAGGACTACTCAAAAATATACCAATTGGCTTTGCAGCCGTCATTCCAAAAATGAACATCGTAAGAATAGTTGTGATGCTAAAAAGAAAATTTCCGGAATTTTATGACATCAAGCATTATAAAAAATTTGCAACAGAGCAATTGCTCATCAAGAAATATTACACCAATAATCAAAAAATAACATCAACAAACAAAAATGAATAAGGAAAAATACCTTCATTTCGTTGCATCGTTCTTGATAGTTCTGGTGCTTACCCTTCCATTTTATACAACAAATGTATATGCAACAATCAGCAAAATAACAGCCAAGGGAGGCGATGGGATTGAAGGCTATGCAAAATCAACAGATTTCCTCAACTTCAATGTCCAGGCATCCATAAGTTCTGATACGATAACAAACGACCAGGTGGTTCTGGGCTCTGATGTTAAATTTGATTCATGCGCTGCATCGCTGAGCAACGGCTCTGAATGCACCTTGAAGTACCCGAGCAACGGCACAGACTCCTTTGAGCTCAAGTCAGTGCCTTTCACAGTAAACTTGTATAAAGATGACAAAACACTTGACGACTCAAAGTCAAGCACTGTTACTATTGACAATAAAGCCCCTCAAGTGGCATTAAGCGTGCCGCAAAGCAAGTTTTCCTCGCAGCAAAGCGTTGTCGTTAATTACGATGTGACAGACTATGCTTGTGACGACTCTTCCTGCAGCAGCAAATGCGTTGGAATAAAAAATATTGAATTTTACACCTTGAATGGGGCGTTCAAGCAGACAATCAACCCTGCAGCAAATGACTGCAATTTCAAATCAAGCATAAGCATAGACCCGAAAACATTTGATGATGGACGGAATTCTGTTTTTGCAAAAGCAACTGACAAATTCAACCAAGTGTCTTCAGAAACATCTGTTACATTCACAGTGGACAGCAATGGGCCTTCTATTGTATCAAATTCCTTTGAAATATCAAGAAAAGGCGTAAGCATCAGCACATTCTCTTCGCTAGGCATTAATGTTGATGTATTAGTCAACATATCAGGAAATGACTTGAGCTTGAGTTCAGTGACAGCAGACCTGTCAGCTTTGAATCCAAGCCAAAACCTAAAAAATGCCAAAGCTTCATGCACACTTGTCCAAGACGAATTAAGTACATGCAAGTGGTCTGTCGAATTAAATCCAAAAACATCTGGGTTGAAAACTTTTGTTGTTAATGCCTCTGACACTTCTGGCAACAGGGAAAGCGCAATTATAAACAAATTATTAAGCATTGACGACAAAGGGCCTGTTGTTCTGTCGTTGTCTACAGGAGTTGAAAAAGAAGGACAGCCTCTTGCAAAATCAAGCGGCAATACCGTAATTGCTACATTTGACGAAGCAACAGGCTTAAGCCCGGAAGATGTATTTTTGAATGTTGGCAACAACAAAATAATGGCAACGAGCTGCGGCAAAGAAACTAACTGGTTTTGTGTTTGGAGCAATGTCAATTTTGCAGGCGCTTCTAGTGTATCAGTGGATCAAGGTTCCTTGGATATTCTTGGCATTGATGCAGCAGGCGACGTGTCTCTTGATGTAACAATCGATAATAATGCGCCTGTTTTGAGGAGCATTAACATAAGCCCTGTTGGAGGCTTAGTGCAGGCATTTGCGCCTTTTTTCAAGATTGGAGACAAGATTGCTGTTGTCGCTAATTTAACTGAAGACAATGATGTCATTGCAACTGCTGACTTTTCAAGATTTGTTAGCGGAGCTTCTAATGTGGCTGGCTCCTGCGAAACAATACAGGCAGACGAGCATATTTGCACTTGGCTTACAGATTCAATAAACCTGCAGGCTTCTGATGTTATAACTTTCAACTTCAGCGATAATGCAGGCAACTCCCTGATTGTTACAAAATCCCTGAAAACATTTGGGCTGGAGAATGCAACCGTGCCTGATTTCTGGACAAGCACAGTGGAATGCTCTCCTGAAACCCTTGACAGGTCGATTGGCACATTGACAAATCAAAGGGTTTTCTGCCTTGTGAGCTTAAGGCCAAAGTCATTGACAAAGCCAGTTTCAACTGTATTTATTGGACCAGCAAGCTGCTCAGGCGACACATCAATCATACAGAGCATGGAAACTTTCAACACAGAGGTTGGAAGCACTTCCCCGGTTATTAAACTGACTCTTAAGAAAAGCGATTTCAAGATTGACAATGCAAGCCTAAGCTGCTCATTCCAGATCTTCTCCAAGATTGGAACTGCTACAGACATAACAAAAAACCCGGAGATTGAGAATGCAAGAATAAGCCTTGGATTCTTTAACCTTCCTTTGGGAGAATTAAGCGAGGAAGTGCAAAATAAAATAGACCAAGCCAAAAAAGATGCAGAGGGAATTTGGAAAATAATATCAGCTTTGAATAAGCTTGCGTTTTATGCGAAGAAGATATGTCAGTTGTTTGGGATTATTTATAATATTTTGGCTATATATTATACAATAACGGTATTGTGGGCGGGAAAAACAGATGCTGAATGTAGTCTTTCGGTATTTGGATTCACTTTTGCAGTTTGTCCGTTATCGTATAGTATAAAGACTAAGTCATGTTTCACGCAACAAACTGCAGAGGAAGTAGGTAGAAAAGGTTTTGAATTAACAGGCAACACATTCTGCAAATTTGTAAACTGTCAGTGGGCTCCTTGGATTTTAGAAGATGTCAGGAAATTTACAGAAGACACCATAAATAATCTTCCAGGTGCTAAGTATTTCCCAGGGGGACCTAGTGGAGGCCCTGGATTAAGTAGTTACATGAATCCTCAAACTAACTTGGTTACTGCAACTTTATTTGCGTGCATTCCAGGAATCATCTACAGTTTAGATAAGTATAGACAAACTAAATGCTTGTATGCCGACTGTTTGCAGAATGCTGTCGGAAAGGAAGGACTGCCTGTAACTGCTTGTGAAGACCAAAAGGCTTATGCAACTTGCAAATATGTAACAGGTGAGATTTTCGCATTAATTCCATACACTGCTGTGCTTGACCATTTCATGAAGAAAATAAAGGAGGCTTTGTCAAATCCATTTACTATTCTTGGTGCTGCAGCATCTGCTTACTGTTATTTTACATGTCCTGCACCCCCCCCAACATCAACTGTAGCTTATACTGGTTGTGCGTATATCAAACTCTTCTCAACCATGGGTGAAGTGATTGGAGGAGTCAAATCCATCATCGATGAAGGCTTCAAGGTAAGGCAGGATTACTGCTCAAGGCTTAGTAGCACAAAGAAAACTGAGTCAACAAACTCAACAATAATAAAATAGTCAAAATGATAAAATGAAACATAAAAAAATCATCAAAAACAAATCAGGGGAAAGCTTTGGAGTTGCTTTAGCTGCAATCTTCTTGTCAATAAGCATATTTTCCATTGCTTTTATCAGCGAAGGCAGCAAAATAACAGGTTTTGCTGTTAAAGAAAATGTAGATGTCAATGTTCAGCCCATTTTGGTAATGTTCAAAGATGTAAATTCGCTTTCAACGCTCGCTGCAGGAAATTA
This sequence comes from Candidatus Woesearchaeota archaeon, assembly GCA_016185875.1. GTDB lineage: Archaea > Nanobdellota > Nanobdellia > Woesearchaeales > GW2011-AR4. Next base: position 7,710 of record JACPMS010000004.1, read on the forward strand.
CTACATTGACAGCGATGGAATTGTATATTGGATGGATGACGAGTCAAAGCCTGCAATAGCCAAAGTTAATTTTGTTGACGAAAGCCAGAAGAACAGGCAGATTTACATTGACGATAATGGAAGAGTTGGTTATGTTTTGAATCCAATTTCATAAAATGAGAAATAAAAAACTAACAAAAAATAAAATCGCAAAAGGATTGGTTAGTTTGCTTACAATAATAATCTTATTATCTTCCATCTTGGCTGGAAGCATTTTCTATGAGGACAATATAACAGCCAATGTTGTAAAAGAAACTTCAATCGATAGTAAACCACCAACAATATCGATAAAAGAAGTGAATGGCATTAGGGATTTAAACCAGTTAAATGAAGGATGGTATCAAATCAGGCATGGCTATGTATCCTATCTTGAGACATTTGATTCTTATGTTCCGCTTTACATTAAAGTTTTGAATCCAGAGCAACAGAATGGGTTGTTGGTTGTGGATGAAAACGGGAATATAGAATTTGTTAAAGACTTTGAAGGATTGATTGAAAAAGAAACCGTTGAAAACAAAAATCAAGAACCAGCTCAAAACCAGATTACTGGGGAAGTGATTGGGTTGGAAAAGGTGAGTGGGTTTGTTTTATCTACAAAATGTATCCTATATGATAAAGATATTAAGCAGTATGAAGGCGCCTGCCCAGGTCCAGAAACGCGTCATATAAGAGTGATTACAAGAGAAGACGGAAGTAGAGTGCAACTAAATTATCCAGGGGAGACTAATAAAAATCTGAATGTATATTATGCTCAACCTGGTAAAGATTTTGATTTAACAAGAGACTATCAGGATATAACAAAAGTTCCACCAGTAGGTTCAACTGGTACTTCATCATCTGAACCACCAAAATTAAATTTGTTACCAACTGATACAGCAGATGACATTAACAGAAAAGTTACTGAGTATCCTAGTTTATTGCAACAATGGATGAACAATAGGAAGGCCCAGGTTAATTTAGATCCATTGAAGCAAGCTGCAATAGCTCTCGCTAATTGCTATGGAAAACCATGCGCACAATCAGCGAAAGATAAATATGAATCGGTTCTATCGCGCATTAAATTAGCTCAAGAAAGTCCTGATTGGATAGTACTCACTTATACTGCTCCAGTTTCAGATGATGAAAAGAAATTAGCCAAACAGATTTTTATTGAGGGCTACAATAATCCAAATTTAATGCAAGCTTTAGCTTATGACTACTATAATTATGAATCCAATGCGTTGCTAACACAAATAATCCTAGAGCGTGGTAAAAATACTGAAGCTTACAGAGCATTATCCTCAGAACAACAAGCTGAAATTAATAGACATTTACAAAACAATGAAATTGCTAAAAAAACCCCTGGTGTTATATATGTGCCTGATTCACTGGTTTTTGTGAATAAAGAGGGCTTTATTGTAGATATAAGCCAAAATGTAGCAACAGGAGGTTATACAGCAACACCAACCAAGGAGAGATATGAAGGCACACTACCAGGAGTGACTCCTGCTAAATCTAGATTTAACGAGGAGCAACAGGCATCCATAAAGGCACAAGGCTTAATTCCGACATCAGATGGAAAAATTGTTGACACTTTGAATAATGAATACTCTACAGTTCTTGCTTATAATCCACAAACTGAAAATCTTGAGGAGAGGTGGATTGTTGATAAAAACACAGCAAAACCACCTGCAAAGATTAATGTTGAGGGAAAAGATATTCCACTTAATCCAGATAAATTCAAAACAGTATCAGGTTTGGCGGTTTATAAAGATTCATCTGGAAAATTATACGACCAACAGGGTAATGAGATTAAAGATGATCAAAGAGTAACACAATCTTCGAAATTTGGAACTATAGATACCGAAATTGCTTATGTTGTTAAGGAAGGTCAAGTTGATAAAGAAAAACCAGTAAGTGCAAAAATAGGTAACACTCTAGTTTCAGTACAATATTATTCAGAGCTTGTTGGATATTTGAAAGCTGCCGGTAATAATCCAAAAACTGAAGGTGAATTTAGACCAAATAGTCCTTTAGTAATTAAAAATGAAAAAGGAGATGTTGTTGCCCAAGCTTATGGTTTTGAAACAGAAAATGGCAAATTTAAAGGAACAGAAATACAAACTGATTTAGGTATCGCCAAAGGTACAACTATACAAAGCAACTACCAAAAAGGCGTGCCTTTGTTGATAAAAACAATATCAGAAGATGGAGGTGTAACGATAAAGGAAGAAAAAGAATGGAAAGAGATTGAAAAAAAAGACTCAGAAGGTAAAGTAATCGGAAAAGAACCAACATTAGTAACAAAAAGTTGGGTAAAGATTGAAGAAAGAGTGTTTGTAGATTATATTACCCGTCCAAATGGCATAACATTTAAAACAATGAGAACTTATGAACTTGACAAAGATGGAAGGCAAATAAATGATAAATATACAGAATTGAGTACTAATGCACTTACTGGTGAACCATGGTCTACTAAAATAATAGACGGTAAGGATACATACGAAATCAATTATTTTAGAGGTTTTGAACCTGTAGGATTTTTTGAAAGGGGGATTCCAATGTATAAAAATGGAAATCCTTTGACTAAAGAAGAATTTGAGCAATTAAAACAAACAAATCCAGCTTTATATAGCAAAATATCTGATAATACCAAATTACATGACCAATACGTTTCACAGCAATTCTTCGCCTCTGCCGAGCGCGTGCTGACAGAATTCCAAGGCTTATCTTACATACCAACATTGTTTATGGATCCAGACTCGTTATTGCAATGGCGCGACAGTGTTGACAGGATTTTTGCAACACTTTACTTGGGAGCAGAATACTGGAGCAGCGCAATCTGCGGAAATTATCTTGATGGTGCTGATAGGGGAATTGCTTATGCTGAAACTCCGCAGGGATTGGCTCAAGTTGGCGCTCATGTTGAAGCAACAAGAACAGAACCTCTAATAACCCCTACAGGAAGAGAATTTATTTACAAAATAACATTCAACGTAAGAAATGGCGACTATGCAAAAGACCCCAGAGCCCCGGAAGAAATGAGAATTAATGTTGTCTTAAAAGGAGAAAGGACTGCAAAAGTATTCAGGCAAAACAAAATCATAAAAAGAGGCGCATCATTTGGCAGAGTTGGAACCAGCGCAATTGTAAAGTCAAGCACAGCATTCTACAGCCAAGTTTGCCTGACATTTGACAACATCCCATTTAGGTGGAAATTGGATAACAAAGAATTGTGCAATACTATTGTCGTGTCTTCAGGTGCACCAGCTCCATTGGCCAAAACAACAGAGCCATCAACTGCAACAACTCCAAGCCAGGGAGCAGAAGAAAGCGAATTTGAGGACTTCTAAATGAAAAAACAGCAAAAATCAAGCTTTCTGGAATGGAATAGCAATTTATTAATTTCTTCAATCAAAAAAATAAGCTTCAATATTATTCCAATCTTAATTTTAGATGCCTTGTTCTATCTTTTATCTGGTTATTTAATCATATTCTGGCTGCAGAGAGTGCAGGCAAATATAACGGCATTTAACATGCCTGCAGATATTATGTCTTTAGGCCCGGAAAGAGCCCAGCAGCTTGTAAGCGAGGTAAGGACGTTCTACTATCTTATCATTTTTTCATTTATCCTGCTTTTGATTGCCATAATCTTCCTGGCCAGCATCCTTAAGGGAATTATATGGGCAAAGACAACTGACACGAAAATCAGCTTTAAACTAATATCAAAATTCTTGGGATTAAACCTCATATGGATGGGCTTTTGGTTTGTGGCAATATTCCTGATTTCATTTCTGATTGCGCCTTCATCAGCAGTATTTTTCATGATTGCGGCGATTATCTTAGGCTTGTACTTCACAAACACGCTTTACACGATTTTTATGGAAGAGCAGAAATTTAAGTCCATTCTTAACAGTGTTAAATTGAATGTTGCAAAAATCCATCTCTTCTTGCTGCCATATTCTGTTGCATTGCTATTGTTCTATGCTATAATGAGGCTGGGCAATTTCCTAAAATTCAGGTACTCAACAATTTTGCTAGGCTTGGTAATGCTTGTTTATGCTGCTGTCCTAAGGTACTATGTTTCTGAATTGGTTTCAAAAATTGAAGGAATAAAATAGCACCAATCTTCGAAGAAATTTAATTTTTAGAAGAATATCCCTATACAATATCCTTATCAAACTTAACTTCTAAGGAATTGGAGCTTAAAACCTTAATACTGTCCACAACACCCTCCTTAACACCATACAATTCCACTTTTTTCGGTAACAATGCCGCAATTGACGAGCCAACTTTGATTATTTTTCTTTTGCCTTCAATTTCCTTATTTGCCTCTCTTAGCTTTATTATCTGCTTAGCTTGCTCGGGAGTAAATAAAGTATCCCCGCATTTATCACATTTCATACATTCGACTAAAAATCCCTCTGTTAAGCATCTGTCTAATTTAATACTCCCTCCACACTTGCAAGTACTTGTTTTCATATTTTTCACCTTAATATTTTCCCTTCTTTTTATTGACTGTTATTATTTTTATAAAATCAGGATAATATTCAACAACAACAAAATAAGTTTGCCCCTTTTTGTCAAAATAGTTCTTAAAGCATATCCTCTCTTTTTCTTCAGTAGATTTTTCTTCATCTACTTTGCCAATCATAACTGTTTTTACTGCGTTATCAACATCTTCTGTATCAAGATTTTTATCCTTTGCTGCATGTTCGCTAAAGAGCACATCTGCTTTGTTCCTGTTAAGACGATTCATAACCTCTTTTATCCATAAGTCCATAGTCTTGACCTATTAGTATATTTATTGAAATTTATTATAATATTTAAGCTTTTCTATTTTATGAATCTATGTGATTATTTGGACTAACAATCAGAAACCAAAAACTTTATAAATGCCATATATAATTTATATATAAATCTATGCTTTTTAGTATTGAAATATATATAAAAAATATATAAAATAGATATATTTCATATATTAAGAATGCCAAAGGCATTTTTAAGATGCTCAAAAATAGAATATTTTTGACATATGAAATACACAAAAAAACTTATAAGGACAAGCGGCGGCTTGGTTGTCAGGGTCCCGTCTGACATAGTAAAGCTCCTTAATCTGACAGAAAAGGACTATGTCGAGATTGACCTGAATAAAATTGATCTTAATGAATTAAGGAAAAAGTCTAAGCAATAAATATTCAATAAAAAAAACAAATAAATAACCAAAAATTTAATCATAAATAGGCGAGACGGTTAATGCCGTCGAGCAGTGAGCTGGTGAGCGAGTTTCTCGCGAACCTCGCATCTCACTATTTTGCCGAAGGCATATTGAAAATTTAAATCAAATTTATCAAAACCAATAATATAAAATAAAAATTAATCATAAAAATGAGCAAAAAAAGAGGTAATAGCATACTACTTTCCAATTCAAAAGCGCAGGTAGCTGTATTTATAATAACTGCACTGGTAATTATGCTGTTGGGGCTGCTTTACTTCTTTTACCAGCGGCAGGCTGTCGAGAAAGAGGTTGAGATTGTGCAGCCGGAGATAGCTCCAATAAAGCTGTATGTTGACAACTGCATAAAGAGTGTTGCTGAAGACGGCTTGGAAAGAATTGGCTTGAGCGGAGGCTATATCAATATTCCAGAAAGAATAAATAATGACCCAAGAGCCTACCTTTTAGCCTTTCCAGCTTCAGGATTCAAAATTCCGTACTGGTGGCATGAAGGCATAGAAGCGATTCCGACACAAGACTTCATAAGGCAGCAGTTAACAGAGCATATCCAAAATAATCTGGAAAACTGCATCAACAAATTTGAGCCTTTTTCCGGAAGATTTGAAGTAAACGAATTAAAAGAAGCAGTTGTTGATGTCCAGTTCAACGATAATGATGTCTCTGTTAGCTTGAAGTATCCGTTGGAAATCATAAGCAAAGAAGGCAGTTTAAAAAACCTCATCCAGAATTTCGGCTACACTATCCCAATCAGGTTCAAGAAAGTATATGAGTTAGCAAAACTGATTATGGAAAGGGAAAACAAGGATTATTTCCTTGAAAAAAGGACAATCGACCTTTATTCAATGGACACAGACATTCCAACAACAGATGTTCAGGCAACCTGCAAGGCAAAAGTGTGGCAGTTAAGCAGCATAAAGGAAAAACTGCAGACTTTGTTGAGAGTGAACTTGCCGTACTTGAGAATAAAGGGCACTGACTACAATCCAAGCCTTTATGTGCCGAATCCAGGCGGCAAAAGCGTCTATTCAGAGACATACTTCCAGCAGCATTACATTTGGGAGATAGACAAGGACTCAGCTAAATACAAAGATATGAAAGTCTCTTTTGCATATGAAAACTGGCCAATGCAGATTTATGCAAGGCCAAGCGAAAATGGAATCTTAAGGTCAAACTCGCAAAAAGGAACAGACATGCTCTCTTTCTTCTGCCTGCATATTTGGCACTTCACTTATGACATAGATTATCCAGTCGTAGTTACTGTCTTTGACAAGGAAACTGAAAACAACAAGGCTTACCAGTTCAGCTTTGCATTCAAAGTGGCTGTTGACCACAACCAGCCTAACAGGATAAACACAGGCACAACCTTGTTTGAAACCGAGCCTGATGTGTCATCTGAAGATTATTGCAGCATAGTCCAAAATGAAATTACAATTTTCACAGCAAATAATGCAACTGGCGATGACATAAGGGATGTCAACCTGACTTTTGTCTGCGGCAGATTTTACTGCGACATGGGGCAGAGCAACTGGCTGAGCTTCGGCGCAGCAGCAGGCATAACAAAAAGATTCCCGTATTGTGTCAATGGCATAATAAAAGGCAGCAGGCAGGGGTTTGAAGAAGCAAAGTCATTCATCCAGACTGATGTTGACGGCCGTTCTTATATTTTAACATTGAATCCAGTCAGGGAATTCCAGAATTACAAGGTTGTTAAGCATTCGCTTTCAAGCCCGGGCATTGCTGAAGAGCTTGCCCCTAATGAAAAAGCTTCAATACTTGTCAAAGGCAAGAACACGAGCTTTGAAAGCTTTGCAGTTTATCCAAAAGAAGCCAATTTCCCCATAAGGCTTGCTGATGCCAAAGACTCATCTTACGAAGTCACCATTTACGTTATTGACGGCGAAAACATAGTTGGAGGCTACATTGGAGACTGGAAAGTAGGCAAAGACGAATTAAAAGGCGCTGATGAAATAGTGTTCCATGTTGTTGAGCAGGGCCCTGCATCCGATGACGACAAGTTTCTGTTCATTTCAGGGCTAAGCTCCTATTCAAAAAATATCCCAGCGCCGGAATTAAAATAAATAAAATCAATGGGTAAAAAATACAATAACGATTAAATATTGATTAAAAAAATAACAAAATTCAATATTATTCAATTATTGTTGATTCAAAGTCAATGGCAAAAGCGTTTAATGCGATATGTAAGATGAAAAACATTAACCAAAAAATAAAATTCACATTCAAAAATATAACCATAAACTAATAATGAGAAAATCAATTCAAATTAAAAGATGAATCAAAAAATAAGGGATTTAATTGCAGTGTTCCTGATTCAATTAGTCCTAACCCTTCCTTTCTATACAGCAAATGTGTATGGCTTGACAATATCAAATGCAAGGGTAACAAATGTAGCTTCAAACTCTGCTACTGTGGAATGGAATACTGACAACATCTCAAACGGCAGGGTAAGATATGGGCAGACAACTGCTCTTGGCTTTACGCAAAGGCATGACAACTTCATAGCCAACCACACTGTAGCGCTTTTCAACGGCATTAACAGCGACACAAATTATTTCTTCATCGTTGAGTCAACTGATTTGGCTGGAAACACAGCAATAGACAATAACTCCAACAACTTTTACACATTCAGGACAACAGATATAACCCCCCCTCCCCAAGTTACTGGATTAGCTGCGTTATCTACAACATCAAGCTCTATATTTTTGACATGGACTGCCCTGAACATAACTGATTTAAATCATTATGTTGTTTACAGGAACAGGGTTGCAGCAGCAAACACCACAGCAAACAGCTTTAACGACACAGGCTTAGCCACTAGCACAAGCTTCAGCTACAAAGTTTCAGCAGTCGACAACAGCGGCAATGAAGGCCCTCAGTCAGACACTGTAATCGCTTCAACATCAGGAGTTGATTCTTTGCCTCCAACAATAAGCAATGCTGATGCGCTGCCATTGACAGACACAACAGCAAGGATAACATGGCTCACAGATGAAAACTCAACAACAATAGTTCTTTATGGCATAAACAAGACCGACAAGGCAAAAAGCTCTAGTGATTTGGAAACAAACCACACTATTGTCATTGACGGGCTTACGAAAAATAAAATATACACTTTCATAGTCAAGTCATGCGATTCCTCAAGCAACTGCGCAAATTCCTCAAACCAAAGCTTTGTTGCAGGAAAAGACTTGATACCCCCGTTCATTAACCTGTCTATTCCGAGGTTTGTCAACAGAAGAGTGATTGACATTGCAGGCTCTACAGAGCCATTTTCTTCAGTAACGCTATTTGTCAATAACATGAACATCCCAAAAAGAAGCCTGAGCTCAAATGAAGTTGGAGTTGCTGGAAAGTTTATCTTCAGCAGCATACAGCTTGAGCAGGACAATTTAATAAAAGTTGTTTTTGTTGACAAATCCGGCAACAAGAATCAGAAAATATTTGAGGTGAGCATTGACACAGAAGACCCGATAGTGCAGTTGAACGAATTGCCTTCTCTTACATCAAAATCAAACATATCAATAAGCGGCTCTGTGAACGAGCCTGTCACTATAAAAGTATTTGTTGATTCCAGCGTAAATAAATCCCTTGCCCAAAATCTGCCGTCAAAAGTTACAGGATTAAATACCACAAAAATCAGCCAGAATTCTGTTGAGATCCATTGGGACGAATCAAAAGACAAAGACTTTAGCCATTATGTTGTGTATAGGGCTGATGCAAGCCCTATTGCAATTACGAAGCCAGCAAACTTCAATTTTTTCATAGATGCTTTAGTTGACAGCGGCAGGAGCTACACATACCAAGTATCTGCTGTTGATATTTTTGCCAATGAAGGCCCTCTGTCAGAGCCTATAACTGTGACAACATTAAAAGGAGGGGCAATATTAAACCTTAAGCCGCCAGAAGTTGATATTTTTGAAGAATTCAGAAAAGCTTTTTTTGCTGCCAATGCAAGCGGCAGTTTCAATTTTGGAATAAGGCTGAACAAAGGCGACGGCACTTATAATTTGAAAATAATATTTGAGGACAGGGCTGGGAATATTGTAATAATTGAAAAAGTGATAGTGCTTGACACAAAAAAGCCCGAAGTCAAAATAATATCTCCGCCAAGCGGAGCATTAATATTTGAGAATGCTGCAAATGAAATTGATGTTCTTGGAAAGACAAAGCCAAATGCTCGCGTTCATCTCTTTGTTGACAGGACTCCATTCAGCTTTTTTAATGAAACTCTTGTGTTAAGCGGCTTGCCGAATGAAGTCCAAAATATTCCAGAAGCCCAGCTTGATGCAAAATGCAGATTTAATGTTGCAGCAAAGTCATTTTGCAGGACAGGAGCTGATTTCTCTGTTGATGCAGACAGCGAAGGCAATTTCAAGTTTGAGAAGGTTGATTTGACAGCTTTATTTGGCGGAGCAGGCAGGATAAGGGAAGTGCCTGTAACAGAGTTCAGGGACATACAGCTTAATCCAGAATCCCGGGAATCAAAAAAAACAACTCTTGTTGTAATTGCAACTGATGCAACAGGGCAAAGAGGAGTTGCAACGCAAAGCATCAGGATAGGAACCTGCTGGAGCGGCAATCAATCATGGGACATAATTTCTTTATCGCAATACCAAAACCCCACTTCATTAAGCACAGAGAGGCTTGCAGAAGGCACAGAGACAATTTACTTTTATTTTAATTATTCTTACATTGGAAGAGGAACATCACCGATAATAAATGGAATAACAATAAGCAAAGCCTGTGGCACAAGAGAAACTTTAGACCCAAGGTTTAATATAAGTTGTCAAATCTTAAGCGGGGTGCCTACGCAGGTGCTCAAGCTTAGCAGCAATCCGGCAGAAAACAGGGTTTCTTATTCAGCTGCTGTGCTCAGCAGATTTCCAGGCATGGACAAATTTTTAGAGGGTGATTGGAAGAGTTTCTTCAAGGCAATAAGCAAGGAAATGACATTCCCGCTTTTAGTTAGGATAAATTATAAGCACGATACCAACAATGACGGTGTCATGGAAACTGAAACACAAACAATTTGCGAGCAGGTAAGCTACACAGTTGACAACACAATCATCGACCCGCGAAAAGTATTGCCTGATTGGCTGCTTTTTGATTTTGTTAATTTCCTGCAGGATTCAATAAAAACATTGACTGATGTCCAAGAAAAGGTGAACAAGCTGGTTGACTATGTTGCAGTCGGATGCTTTGCTTCTGGAGGCGCGTATTTTGTGATACAAATCTACAGAAGATGGAATTCATTCTGGGAAGAGAAGGCATATGCCGGCATAAAAACAATTGAAAAATTATCAGAGCTGTTCGGTATTGGAAAAATTAAACTAAATCCTGAAAAGAAGGAATATGAAAATGATTGTCAGACTGTAATTAATAACATAGTGAAAGCCAAAAAGGAATTCAAGCTGAAATACGTAAATGATATTGACTTGAGGAGATGCTTTCCAACAACCGCATCTGCTTGGGACTTAGAGGCAAAAACCTGGAAACTAATGAGGTACAGCTGTGACAGGATTTTTGGACATTCCGCTCCTTCAAGATGGACAGAAGCAAAAGAAGATGAAGAATTAATAAGAAAAGCACAAAGCATTAAAGGCTGTGCAGGAGAAGAAAGCGCTTTAGGCCAGCCCTTAAAGGCAGAGAGCTGCGGAGAATTTGCCAGAAGATACCCAAGATACAGCAATGCTGCACAGCTTGGCGCTGACAAACAATGCGTTTTGGTCAGAACACCAAAAACCCAAACTGGCAGGGTTGGAGAAGCCGTTTTTACGGTAGGAGAGCTTGTTTCTGATACTGAAAGGCTCTACAAGCTGGACCATGTCCGGCAATTAGGCGATTTTGCTGGCGAATCCTTTTATGCTGTAAAAAGCAAGGTGAGCGAATTTGATTATGTCACGGCCCAATCTAAAAGCTGTGAAGATATTTGTGGAGCAGGCAAAAAAGAAAAAA
>JACPMS010000004.1:18966-25020 GCA_016185875.1 Candidatus Woesearchaeota archaeon
GAGCAGGCAAGCAAGGGAAAAGAGCCAAGGTTAAGTTTAAGGGCAGCGATGTCGAGATTGTTGAAGACCAAAGCGGTAAAGGAGCTTCTGGAAAGTGCATGACAGTCCAAGACTGCACTTCTTTAAATGCTAAAGATCCCAATAATCCATTCAAGCTTCAAGGGAAAGATATTAAGTATGCACGCAACTGGGGCTTTACAAGCAACTGCTTTTATGATCCAGATAATAGAGACACTAGCGTTGTCAGCGATAATCCGGCTCAAAGAGTGGAATGCTGCTGCATAAACACTCAGGATGAAAAAGGCCAGCCAACAAACTATTACCAGTCTGATGATGTTGATCCAAGCGACCCAAATAAAAAAGTCCATGAGTCAAAAACAAAGCCCGGTGAACCGCCTCAGGGAGAGAAACCTGCACAAGATTCAAGAGAAGACCCACGTTTTGCCGATATGAAATTTAGCTACAGATATTCAAAAGAAAAATTCCAGGCCATTTCAGACGGAAAAATACGCAACCAATACCACCCAAATAGGTATATAGAAGAGAGAGATTTCCCAGCATGCTTTGGTCAAAATCATTTTGTATTTGACAATCCACTAGGCGTTGCATTAGGAGAGCCTGAAAAAGTTTTGATGCTTGACCCGTCCAAGGATTATGTTGTGGCGACATTCCAATGCGCGCACTTGGCTGGAATAAGCCAAAGGCTCCAGTTCATAAGGAATTTAATGTCTTCTTTGTCAACATGCCTAATACAAGTAAGAACAACAGGAAGAGGTGATGCTGGGGCTTGCAAAGAATTATTCACTCAATATTTATGCAATTCAATATGGCAAGTCATAAATTTTTTGACATCAAAAGGATGTGCTGCAACTGAATATGGCGACGACCCAAATATACAGAGTGAAAAGATAATAGATTATGTAAGAGCTGGAATCAAATCAGTTTCAGATTCTGCAAGTGATTTACAGAGTAGCATTTCGCAAGAATACGGCAATGCTAAGCTCAACGATTTGCTGGGCAGCGGCGAAGAAAGCATTGCAAGAAAGGTTTGCTTGGCGGCATTTGGCTATGACTGGGAATTAAATGTAAGAAATTTAATTGATGCCGCATATACAACACCATTTGCAACGCTTGTGCAGCCGATAACAAGGTCAAGGGAATTTTTAACAATTGACCCTGTTTCATTAAAGCCAAAATACGAGTACAGGGCATCATGGCTCATAAACCCAGGCTGTGATTTTGAGAGATATGACATAGAATTGGCTTGTGTTGGCAAAAAACAGCTTGATATCTACCCAAACCAGGTTAACTGCGGGGCAGTAGGGGCTCCTTCAGTTGCATCTGCTTTCACTGTTGGAAAAACACCTGCAATAAACCAGTGCGATTGCATTGGTTTGCCTGATGAAAAACGAAGGTCAGTCTTTGCTGGAACAAGGCTAAAGCAGAATGTACTGGAAGATAATAAGGCCTTCCATCAGGTCATTGATGATAATTATAGATATGATCATCTTAAGTTTACATTAAGGACAGACAGAAAAATACCTGCAAATATAAAGCCAAATTGCTTCCCGACAGGCTATGATGACGGTATATTTTATGTGCCCTTAATAGACAAAACGGCACGAGACATATTTGAATGTAGAGTGGATCCTCTTTCAGGCTCTGTATCAGGCTCCTCAACTCCCTGCTGCTATGTAGACCAAGCTACTGGGTCATTTACATGCGGCTCAGGCGCTGCATTCGCTTCAAGAAAGGGAACTGCAGAGTTTATAGATATAAAAATTAACGACAAAAGCGCTATTGGCAGGGAAGATTTGGTATTCACAGCAGGCGAGACACTAAAGGTTGACACTGATGTAAGAAGTGTCGGGCAAAACAAATGCTTAAGGATGACTTTTGACGGGCAAACGCAAGTTCATGAAGTATTTGAGGGCATACAGCAGTATACCTTGCAAACACAGCCGGTTACATTGGGCACAAGAAATGACATAGTAGAGCCAGCTGGAATCAAAGTTCAGAAAATAAATTTGCTAAATCAAAAAGATGTGTTTATTAATCTGGGATTTTGGGACACCAATAACAACCTGTACTTTTTTGACGATGAGGATGTAATATTCGTAGGCAACAAGAATGACAAAAGAACGATAAAAGAAATAAAAGAATCAGCAAAACCTATGAGTGATGGCAGCGAAGTTTCATTTGCAAACCAGCAAATAATTATAAAGAAAGATAGGGCTGAAGTTGTAATTATATCTGTTGAAGCCCAAAGAAACACAAATACAGGACAGCCCTTCACAGACATCATAGAATTGCCAAATGAAGTAAAACAATCTGTCCCATTTGTTCAGGGGACGATAAGAGTATTGCAGCCAACTGGAATAACAGATACAACACAGCCGCAACTGCAAGCAAAAACTTTGACAGTTGGTTTATACCATACAAGAGACGACCCAAATCTTTTTGGGGTGAGTTCATGCGATTTCAATGATCCTGTTATTACAATTACAGGCGCGAAGCAGGAAAGAAATATAAGGGTAAGTATCAATCAAAAACCGGTATTATCCGCTTTGCAGGCTCCTATAATAAGCGGGCCTGTTACAAGAGTTATGCTCCCATTTAAAAAGGACAATATTCTAATTCTTGCAACCATCACGCATAGCGAGGGTTTAGAAATACCAGAAATGGAATGCAGGGGTCCTGACACAAGTCAAAAGCCCTTTAAAGTTCAAGGCAACCTCAGAGGCAACAACAACTATGAATTCTATGTAAATCCAAATGATATAACTTATGCTGGAGAATATGCCTGCACGCTTATTGCAAAAAGCAGGAACAGGCAAGCCAGAGAAAACTCAATCCCTGTCAGATTTGAAGTGCAGTGCGGTGGTGACAACAATGTTTACAACACATGCGACAAGGCCAGCAAGTGCAAATCAGGAAATATTGAGGTAACAGGATTGCCTTGTTTCGCAAAATCTTAAAAATCAGCTAAAAATGCCACAAAACATAATATTGAATTCTCTGAAACAGTCTTTCATTTCAATTTGGAAAAATAAATCCTTGTTTGTTTTGTTGTTTGTCCTGCAAATTGCTTTTTTCATCATTTTTTCAGTGATAAACTTGACATACCAGGCAAAAATACTGGGCAACATTCAAGCAATTACCAGTTACTTAAGCCAGCAAAAGCTGGACGAAGCTTCAGCCACAGATAACCTGCTGCAGCAAAAAAGCCTGCTTGGCGATGATCCTTTGCTCATAAGCAGGAATTTCAATGAAATGGTAAAGAATTTCAGGCTTTATTTGATTTATGCTTTTGTGTTGTTAATTACTTTTATTTCAACGGCATGGGCAATAACTCACAGATTGTTTCACAAATTTAATTCCAAGCAGTTTGCCAAGAATTTTTTCAGCATTTTTGTTATTTTATTGTTTTACTTGGGATTGATTTTCCTGTTTTTCTTTTCACTGCTTAATATTTCAGCAGTCCAATTGGCCGCTCCGTCGCAGTTGCTCATAAAATATGTTCCGTTTTTCATTTTTTCAGTAATACTGGCTTATTTCATGTTTGTTTCTTTAGCTTTGGTTAGTAAAACAGGATTAAAAAATATAGTTCAGAAAACGTTAAGCATCGGAATCAGAAAAATCCACTATATTTTGGCAGTTTATTTTATAAATATTTTTTTCTTTATTATTCCAATAATTTTAATATATTATTTTATTGAGAGCAATTTGTTTATTCTGGTATTATCATTGATGCTGATGATTTTCAGCTTTGTTTTTGGGAGGGTATTTATGGTTAGTGTGGTTGAGAAATTAGAAAAAAGTTAATTGCTTGCAGATGCTTCTGCAGTTTCTGCCTCTCGAGGTGATTCTTTTTCGGATTTTGCCTCTCTTTCTTTTGCATCTTTCATGCTCTTGTATTCCGATTTACCTAATCTTCTTTCATAAGTTTTTTCAGCTTCACCATCTTCATTTTTAGACTCCTTAATGTTTCTTCCAATGAATCTTGTGGGCATGGAAGCACCTTCTCCATAAACTCTTCTGCCTTCATAAGTTGGAGCTAAAGTTCCGTCTTCAGTAATAGCAAATGATACCTTATCACTTTCGTCAACTATCTCTTCTAATTTTTTTGAATTTGAAGTTTTTGATTTAGAATTATTTCTTGATGGTTTGTAAGAAGGCTCACCTTCTACAATTGCGCCGTAAGTTTGCACCATCCTTTCATTTACATATTTTGAAAATTCCTCACCTTTCAATTCTAAAGCCCTTGCTTCTTTCACAAATTTGGAATAAATTTGTTCCAAAATTTCATCCGTCTTGGAATGGCTGTCTTCCGTCATTCTTTCAAGTAAAGAACCCCAAAATGAATAATCTTTTGCGTAATACCTGCCTTCCTGCGCCAGTGCCCTGTAAATTCTTTCCATTGTAGTTCCTTTGAATCTCTCGGCCATCATTGAGTAGAATTCTGCCTGCAATTTCCCCTGTAGCTTTTCAGACTTCCTATCGCCCCTAACACCAAGAACATGAGCAAATTCATGCAGCAAAACAGAGCGTTTCATGGCCTCTACGGCTTCTCGGTCAGTTAATCCGTATTTAGAAATCAAATCTTTCGCTTTCTTTTGGAAATTCTCCTCTCTTATCAAATAACCTTTGTTAGGATAGTAAGATGCAAGAAAATCACCTTTTTCTACACCCAAACCAATTATCCCCGGATTCGGGGTTGTATCAATTGAAAATCCTTTTTTCGCGAGAAAATTAACCCACTCAACAGGTTCGTAATTTAATCTGTTTGTTTCGTCATACTTCAAATTCTTCAAATCTCCTTCAAATTTTGCCAATTTTGATTGAAAATATCCTAATCTATTTGGATTAACTGCATTGACAATATCGTGGCTTGTTTGTAAATTAACCGGAGTGCTATTGTTCGGAAAGTCCATTCTTGAGCGAGGACTTGCAATCAATGCAAAGTCAGGCATTTTTGGGATTATGTTAAACATAGCTGGCTTGACATCTTCGCCTGCTGCCTTCATCCCGTCAATTTCATAATCAGCTTGCTGGGAGAGATAACCATGGCCTTGTTTAAAGTAATCAACAGCAGGCTCTAAATATCTTTTATTAGAAGTTCTTGACTCAACAAAAGGAATGCCATTAATATTGACAATCCCAGGTTTGAAAAAACCAGCAGCAACGTTGGGTTGACCACCTTGCATTGATTGATTATCCTCAATAGCAATTTTTTTAGGCTGAACTCTAACAGAATGTGGTGGAGCTATGTATGCTGGGCTTAAAACACGATAACTGCTTAATGGCATTTTATTTTATAGTGTTGCTTGTGAGAAAAAGAGAAAAATTAAAAAGAAAAATTTAAAGCAGTTTTAACTTTTATGTTGGTTTGCGTAATCTTTTGCTGTACTAGTAATTGCATTATCAACTACTGGTGCAGGATTTGATTTTACAGCTCTGTTGTATGGGTCTGTTGGACTCTTAAGCGTATATTCTGACTGCCTTATCT
Organism: Candidatus Woesearchaeota archaeon; assembly: GCA_016185875.1. Lineage (GTDB taxonomy): Archaea > Nanobdellota > Nanobdellia > Woesearchaeales > GW2011-AR4. The sequence continues at coordinate 24,476 of JACPMS010000004.1, forward strand.
GTAATGCAGCATTATATTTACTGAATACTTCTTCTGGAGGAGCAAGTTCTGAAATTGCATCTAGTCCAGCATGCTCTCTGAATGCTTTTGTAACAACAGTTGGTTTTGCTTTGCCCACACTAGTCAAGTGTCTGTGAATAGTTGCCAATTTATAAGCTTCTTCATGTGATTTTGTTGTGATATAGTTCAACAAAGTCTTAAATGGACCGTCAGGAAGGTTGTCTATACTGATTGGATAACGCTGTCTTTGAATATCGGCATTTAATTGAATAAAGTCGACACCTGCTTCAGCAAGATACTTATGAACTAGTTCTCTTCTCTTTTCAAGGCTCAGTTCTTTAGATAATTTTATGCTTGAATTTTTGTATTCAGAATCAATTTCATAAGCTTTTCCAACTACAGCTTGCATAATTCCCCAAGCTTTGCTAAAATCGGCGTCATGTGCTTCACCCATAACAGATTTAATAGTACTCTCTAAATCACTTCTAATTGGTCTTATTTCATCGTTTCTTTTAACAGGACGATTAACCCTTTTTGCAGGGTCA
>JACPMS010000074.1 GCA_016185875.1 Candidatus Woesearchaeota archaeon
TGCATTTAACCCCCAATAATCTTAATCAAGAAAACAAGCGACGTTTAAAAATTTAATGCTAAATAATATCCTCTTCAGCTACAACCATGAAGTCGCCAATTGCAATGACTGCGCTGAATGGTATCAGGATGTGGCCTTCCTTGTCCTTTTCCAGTTCCAGCTTCTCTGTATATGAAGTCGGGTTGTGAAGCACCATATGGATTAGCTCTCCTGAGCGGGTTTCAAAGATTATGTCTCCTACTTCCCCAAATCTCTTGCCTGTCTTGCTTACAACTGTCTTGCCAATCAATTGCTTTGAGAATTTCTTATCATCTTCCGGCATATTAAAAACCTCTTGTTTTGGGTTTTATTCCCTCTACAGTTAATACGCAAGGATTATACATCAAGTTATATTTAAATGTTTCGTATATCATTGAAAAAATTTATAAATGAAAATAGATTGATAGGAACGAATTATAATGAAGAGCAAATATTTCATTGGCATGCTCATTTCCTTGCTTTTTTTCGTATATGCGTGCCAAAAGCCAGTTGAGCAATCAACTACGAAGTTTCCAGCCCTTGATGCTGGCAAAGAAAAAGTCATAGAAAAAATAGCTGTTGCTGAGCCAAAAGGGCCAACATTGAAGATTGTTTCTCCAAAAGATAATAACTTAATAAAAAGCTCAAAAGTGACTATTGAATTAAAGGCAGAGAATTTTAAGATTGTTCCTGTTGGAGAGCCGGTCAAAGAAGGCGAAGGACATTTTCATGTATGGCTGGACAGCGAGAAAAGAGTTACAACAGACAATACAGTTACCTTTGAAAATGTGGCTTCTGGAAAGCACGCAATAGTTGCAGAACTTGTCAAAAGTGACCATGCTTCATTAAGCCCGAAAGTAACCCAGAGCATAACAATAAATGTTGAGTCTGACTATGTGCCAAAAGTTGAGCAACAGCAAGGTGTAAGCGACTTTACTGTTGAAGCAGATGACAATGGGTTCTACCCAAGCACAGTAAAAGCAAAGATTGGCGATAAAGTGAGGATAAGCTTCAAGTTCAGGGATGACTCAATCTATTTTGCAGGCTTGGACATAAAGGGGCCATTTCCAACAATTCAATATAAATTAAAAGGCGAACAGCCAGTAACTGCAGAATTCACAATGAAGGATGAGACAAAAATCACTTCCTGGTGGCCTGCTTCTGGAGTTAAGAAAGCGACTTTGACTGTTGAAGTGGCAAAGTAGATTTGTTTTTGTTTTTCAAGGTTCTGTTTAACTATTGGCCGTTGCTTTAAGGGTGTTGCATAACAGCTGAAAAGAATTTAATTTGCTATTTTTTCTATTTCTTCATTATAATTAATTTGAACAGACACTTTAAAGTGATTGATGCAACTTCTATACCTTCTTTTTCCCTTTGGTGAACCTTCATAACCTTGACACCCCTCATATTTTCCTGATATGGTAGTTTGCTTGTTTTTTATCATCTCCCTTAAAATAGAACCTACAGAAAAGCCACCATTATAACATATTGGATTTTGGCAATTTATAAACTCCCCTAAAGTTTTTTCCGTGTATCTACTTTTATGATTCCATTGATTTATCCCGTAACCTGTTTCTTCAACATCTACTATCACAGATTTTATTTCGGAAAATGCTTGCTCAAAAGGAGTTTTTTTTGAAAACAAATAATCAGATTCTCTAAAAACATCAGTCGCCTTTTTCCTTTCTCTCATTTTATGAATAAAACCCCTTAAAAATATTCAATCGCATACTTTCCGAAAACCTGTCAAACATAGATACCCTTAAATTGCTTTGTAACACAGCATTGTTAAATTCATCAATAAAATTATCTCTAATATGAACCCTATGCCTTCTGCGTGCACGATTATAAATCCTTGATTCTGAAGGTAATCTCTGGTATCTTGAACACTCAAAACAATGGCATGGAAACGCTTGCCCCGTATTTGATTCTATTGCTCTTAAGTTTTCATGAGAAAACTCAACATGTCTTAATGGGTCGGGATATCTTCCTAATTTTGCCCCAATTTCTTCACCTTCTTCTAAATCAACAGTAGCCCTCCTTACCCTTAAATCCGGATTAAAATTTCCGCTTATTGGCTCAACAAAGCCACATAGACCTCTTGAAACGTAATGGTATCCAATGGCATCAGCATTGATAACAAAAGTCAATGCGTTGTTCGTTATTCGATACTTATACAATTCATCCATAAGATTTGTGAGATTCATCCTCTCCACAAATGATTGGTCTTTGTAGATATACTCGATGTTGCCGAACTTCAAAATTATAATATTTGGTTTAAGAGTATACCATTGTTTTTTGATTGTGTCGAGGCAATCTGATTCTTTCAAAGATGCAAAGTCAATTAAATAGTATACTGCTCGTTGCCACTCATTTGCCTCTTGAGTGGTTACCGCCAAACGATTTATGTTGCAAGCAAATCTTAACGTGTTTGCCCCTTTAATAGGCAAACATGGGGCAACTGCGGTTTTTGAGCCATAACCTATTGCTTTTCTTAAATACCATTCTACTGTTCCAGCAACCGAACTCTCATTTTCCATCCATCTGCTTAACAATCTTTTTTTATCTTCCCCTCGTGAACGTATAATTTCCGCTATTTCTGTTGGTAAGTCTGGTATAGAAAGAAGTTTGTCAACTTCCGATGATACATGGTATTGTAGGTATTCACCAGCAGGGTCAACTGTAAGCACAAATTCTGAAAATGGCCTGTAATTTAAAGTTAAACCTGCAAATTCATGTAATCCTCTCTGTAACATACCTCTAAACCTATCTGCATCTCCAAGATGATAACATACCACTTGGGTATTTTTTAACTGCCCTGATTCTGTTGTATCACGCAAACATTCTGTATCAATATCAGAACGCACAATAGAGCCATAGAAAGGCGTTGTAAGAATCTTGTTGTCTAATTGAATCTCACTTTTGAAATTGTTGTATTGTTTCTTATCCTGTTTGTAGACGTAAACTGCCATTTTATTTGCCTCCATTAATTTTTTTGCCTATGTTGTTAATATGCTCAACAAATGAAGAGAAAGCCTCCTTATTAATAATTATGCCTCCGCTTAAAGTCAAAGCATTCAATTCGTTGCGTTTTTTTTCTTGAATTGCGATAAATTCTCCTTCTGGGTTTTTCATATAGATAAAAGAGTAGACTTTTTTTCCAATCGGCACGTTTTCTTCTAAAATCTCGTGTAGAAGCCTGCCATTTGGATAGTATACAGTAACCCTCCCAAAAGCTTTGCTATAACCTAAATTTGTATTAACATACTTTTCAAGATAAGTGCGTATTGTTTTTTCATTACCAAGATACGGCACAAGACGTTTTATAGTTGGAACTGTTATGCCTTCTTTTGAATTGTCAAGAATTTGCCTAACAACATATTCTCTATGTTTCTCTTGCTGATATTGTGTAAGCCCTTCAAATTCCTTTTCAGAATAAAGTCTAATTCCCTGTAAGGTTTCCCTTTCCGTTCCTAAATCAGTACCCATATAAGTACTGATATCAGTACTTATTTAAATACTTTTTCATTCTTAACCTTTCACGATTAAATCTTGGGTTAATTATGGCTATGGCAAATTTTTCTAACCGATTTTTATGAATCTCCCCAACTACCTTAAACCTACATTTTGTTATTAAAAAATTAACGGCGTCTTCAAATGTATCAATCTCTTTGTATCCATAAAGACATTCTCTAAACCAATGAGAGCCATGTAAAAGGTCTTTGTATAATCCTTGTCTTAAATTTGTAGATTGCCCAATGTATATAATTTCATCATTTTCATAAACAGCATAAACACCCCTTATTTCCAAATCATTATATTTAGTTTTAAAATCCCTAAAATCTGAATCCAAGAGCGTCTTTAATTTAGGTTTCATTTCTTCAATTCCTTTATCAATTACCATGTTATAAGGAAATTTAGGAAGATTATAAAAATTTATTGAACAGCCGAATAGCCGTTACACAACAGCCGAGATGAAACAGCCAATAGTTAAACAGAACCGTTTTTCAATAAACTATATAAACCAAGAAAATACCCTGTTCTTATGATTAAGAACTTTGAGCCGAGGCTGTACCAGCAGACAATTTTTGCAACAGCTGCTGGAAAAAACACATTGGTTGTGCTGCCTACTGGAATGGGCAAAACCAACATTTTCCTGATGCTAGCTGCCCAAAGGCTGAAGCAGTATCCGAACTCCAAAGTGCTTTTTATAGGCCCTACTAAGCCGTTAATTGAGCAGTATATGAATGTCTTTAAGGAGCATTTTGAAATCAATGAGAACGATATGTCAATTTTTACAGGCATGGTAAGCCCTGAAAAGAGGGCAGAACTATGGAAAATGTCAAAGATAGTCTTTTCAACGCCTCAAGGGCTGGAAAACGACATAATCAGCAGCAGAATTAATCTTGAAGAGGTTTGCCTGCTTGGAGTTGATGAAGCCCACAGGGCTGTTGGCGACTATGCTTATGTTTTTGTTGCAAAGCAGTTCATGAAGCTTTCAAGATTTCCCAGGATTATTGCCTTGACAGCATCTCCTGGAAGTGACATGGACAAGATACAAGAAGTATGCAAAAACCTGTTCATTGAGGATATAGAAGTCAGGACTGATGAAGATCCTGATGTAAAGCCTTATGTGCAGGAAATGCAGATAGATTGGGTAAATGTCGAGCTGCCAAGAGTTTTTGCAGACATACAAAGGCTTTTGCTGCTGTTTTTAAGGGAAAGGTTTGAGAAATTAAAGAAATGGGGCATCTTGAGAAGGACAGAACTGAAATATGTGACAAAATCAGACTTGCTGCAATTGCAGGCAGAGCTTAGGAGCAGGATTGCCTCTGGCGAGAAAGATTTTGTTGTTTGGAATGCCATTTCGCTGCTTGCAGAGTCCATGAAGATTTACCATGCGCTGGAATTGCTGGAAACGCAGGGCATAACTGCATTGCACAAGTATTTTGAAAGGCTGATTGCAGAGTCAAGAATATCAAAAACCAAGGCTATAAAATCCATTATGAGCGATGCAAATTTCAAGTCTGCAATGATCAAGGCAAATATTTTGCATGAAGAGAAAGTAGAGCATCCAAAATTGATTGAACTGCAGAATATTGTTGAGAACGAAGCTGATAAAAATGAAAACATCAAAATCATGATTTTCAACCAATACAGGGACAATGCGCTTGATCTTGTTGGGAAATTGAACACAATCCCGAATGTCAAAGCTAATCTTTTTGTCGGGCAGCAGAAAAAGAATGAGATGGGATTGAGCCAGAAAGAGCAGAAGCAGATGCTGGAGGATTTCACGAATGGACTGTTTAATGTTCTCGTAGCAACCTCTATAGGAGAAGAGGGGCTGGACATTCCAAAAGTGGATTTAGTGATTTTCTATGAGCCTATACCAAGCGCAATAAGAAGCATACAAAGAAGGGGAAGGACCGGGAGGCAGGAAAAAGGAAGAGTCATAATTCTTATGGCAAAAGGAACAAGAGATGAAGGCTATAGGTGGGTTGCGCACCACAAAGAGAAAAAAATGTACAGGAACCTTGCAAACATAAGAAAAAAATTGAACCTTTCAACATAAGAAAAAAAAGAAATTCCAATAACAAAATTCATCGACTCAAAAATAAAAATATTCGCAGACTACAGGGAGAAGGGAAGCGGTGTCATTAAAGAGCTTGCTGAAAGCAATGTCATTGTTAATCTGGAAAAGCTTGAATATGCGGATTATGTCTTGTCGTCAAGATGCGGAGTTGAGATAAAGACAGTTGAGGATTTTGTTGATTCCATTATTGACGGCAGGCTGTTGCAGCAAATTAAAAATTTAAAAAGCAATTTTGAAAGGCCGATTATTGTGATTGAAGGCACTCAAGACATTTATGGGGTGAGGAACGTGCACCACAATTCAATTCTTGGAATGATGGCTACAATTGCTGTAAGCTATGGAATTCCAATAGTGCAGACAAAAAATTTTAAGGAAACATCTGCTTTGCTGCAGATAATTGCAAAAAGAGAGCAGGAGGAGACTGGCAAAGATTTCAGCCTGCATGCTGATAGAAAGCCAGTAACTCTCAAAGAGCAGCAGGAATATGTTGTCAGTTCCCTGCCCGGGGTTGGAGGGATATTATCAAAGCCACTTTTAAAACACTTTAAAACAATAAAAAATATCGTGAATTCTTCTGAAAAGGAATTGCAGGAAGTTGAGAAGATCGGACCTGCAAAGGCAAAGCAGATTAAGGATGTGGTTGAAGGGGAGTATAAGGAGAGTTAAAGATTATGGACTTTGAATTTCCAGAAGATGAGAAATTTTTTAGAAAATTATTATGCAAAGATAAAAATGTTTTTAATTCTTATTTATGCCTCTTTGATTTTCGCGAACCAAAAATTAAGCGTTCAGAGTTTTGCAGGATAAGAAATAAAGTCTTAAAAGATTTGATAGACAAATATGGGCAAAGATGTATGCTTCAATACCCAAATAGGTGTATAAATAGCAAATTTGTTGTCGATCATTTAATTCCACTATCTTCTAATAAACTAAATAAAATACTAAGAGGTATATTGGCTGAAAAAGGTAAGAAGATTAAAACTCAGAGCTTTGGTTCAAATCATATTAATAATTTAATAATAGCGTGTTCTGAATGTAATTCATTTAAAAAACACAAGTTTCTGAATAGAAAAGATATTGTCAATATATTAGAATTGAAAGTTATAGCAAATAATGCAGATGACATATCTGATACCTTTGGAAAACTTAAAAGAAATATTTCAGGGCAACAGTTCAAGGACAAAGCTAGGGATGGATGGTAATTTTACAATTTAAGACTTTATTTCAGAGCTCTTTAAATTCTTATTATCGATAGTTTTAAATACCAATTGATATTTTTATCTATCAAATGATAGAAAAATCTACCATTCAGAAGGTTTTAGCATTGTTTTTTGAGAATCCGTCAAGGGAGTTTCATCTTAGAGAGCTCTCTAGACTGCTAAGGTTGTCCATGCCTACTATCATTTCTGCAACAGACAAATTGGCAAAAGAAAAGATTATTATCAAGGAAAAAGGGAAGGTAATAACCAAAGTCACGGCAAACAGAAATAATATCGATTTTGCAAGGCTTAAAAGGCTGCATAACTTGGAGTTGATATATAACTCAGGCCTTGTAAACCATCTTTCTGAATCCTACAACCAGCCTAAAGCAATTATCCTGTTCGGAAGCTTTTCAAGAGGAGAGGATATTGAAAAATCAGACATAGACATAGCTGTCATAACAAACAAAAGATTGAATTCGGATTTATCAAAATATGAAAAAATATTAAAAAAAACCATAAATCTGCATGAGGTCAATTTAGATAAAATAAGCGAAGAATTTAAAGCCAATCTTGCTAACGGGATTGTATTGGAGGGTTCATGGTAAAGGATTTTGAGTTTTTCCTAAAGAAAGGTGATGTTAAAAGCCAAAGCCCTGATAAAAATTTGACTTACTCTGCTTTTAAGGATAGTCTAGAACGGATAGAATTTGCAAAACAATTACTTCATAAAGCCAAGCCAAAGTACGTCCTTGAAAATGCATACGAAGCCATGAGAGAAGCAGCTGATTCTATTCTTTATCTCAGAGGCTTCAAGTCATTTTCTCATGAAGCATCAATAGTTTATCTTACTAAAGAAGGATTTAACGAGAAAGACATTCTAGAGTTTGACAGATTTAGAAGAATACGCAATAGCATCAAATATTATGGAAAAGACTGCGATTTATCAGATGCAGAACAAGCAATAAAACTAGCGGATGTGATTATAGCTAAAGTAAAGGGAAAAATTGAATTTGAGGTTTAAA
>JACPMS010000071.1 GCA_016185875.1 Candidatus Woesearchaeota archaeon
CAGATCAAGCCACAGAGATATGCCCTAAAAATGCTGTTAAAGCTGAGAAAATAGGGATTTGTGGTTGATATCATGGAATATGACTTTGCATCGAATGTTGTTAAAGGCAGAATAGCTGAAACTCTTGTGGAGGAGATGTTTAAAAAAAGCGGTTATATGGTTTACAGGTTTGGTTATGAAGCTATTCTTGAAAATTTATCACAAAATAGAAGGGAATTGCAAGAAAGTGATACTCTTGAGAAAATAAGGAGCATTCCTGATTTTTTAGTTGTAAGTCCCAATGGTTCTGTACAACTTATTGAAGTTAAGTATTCTGGCAAAGGGAGTATTCAAAAAAGTAAATTAAATAGGTATGCAGAATTCTGGAGAGAGGCAAGAATACTCTTGGTAATCCCAAATAAACCTCATTTCTTGATAAATTATATTGAAAATTTTCTCAAAACTGAAAAAATGTTTCCATTAGAGAATGATAGGTACACAAAAATTGATTCAAAAATTATAGATAGATTTTCTGAAGTAGTCAAACAATATTTCAAAGAATGATTAATAAACCTTCAGCAGTTTTCTCAAACCCATTGTGAATATTATTGAGGATATGATATAAGTCCCGAGCCAGCCAAGCTTCCAGCCGAAAAGATTGAGTATCTTCTTTGGTTTATAGTTGATTTGTATTGTTTTTATATTGCTATTGCTGATTTTTTTGCTTGGCTCGATATATTTGTTGCCATTTGTTATCAGAATGTTTTTTTGCTGCTTTTCTCCATTGTAAGCAAACTCAAGCACATGCTCGCCTTCTTTTCCCTTCAAAGCCCATGTCGCTTTGTCATTCTCTATTTTTTTGATTTTGCCATCTGCTATTGTTACTCCGTCTGGTGCAGTCAATTCCATGTTTCCATTGGTATTTTTTTCAAAATAAACAGTAACAGAAAATTCCTGATTTGGCTTGATGCTTTCGAATGCGAATGCAGAGCTCATCCAGCCGAATATAAGTATTATGGGGATGAATGTTATAATTGTTGGTTTTAAGGAGTGCATCATATACTTCATATTCAATTCCATTGCCTTTTTCTGCACCTCCATGGCTTTTGCAGGCTCGTTCCTTAATTCCTTAATCTGTTTTTGGTACTCCTTTGTGTCCTCTTTCAGCTTTTTCATTAAAGCTTGGTCTGTTGTGTATTTTGTAATCAGGATTATTATTACAGAAACAATAAAAGACAAAATTATCACAGCCCACAATACAGGCAGCATAAATAAAGGCGCAAATACAATATTCAAAAAGTCGTAATAAGCCATTTATCCTCCCATAAACTTTCTCATCATTGGATTCGTGTCCATCAATCTTTTGCAAAAACATTGATGAAAAGCATGCAATGTGGCATTTTCAATGCCACGGAACGATTGAATCATCATCAGCCACCCATAAATTTGCGCATCATTGGATTCATGTCCATCATGTGCTGTCTTGCAATGTCTTCGTACAATCTGTAAATAATCATGACTGTTAGCAGAATTCCTGTTCCCCTGCTTAAAGCACCTGTCAAGTCAGCTAATGCAGCCAGAAACCCGACAGTTATGCCTCCCATAATTGTCAATGGCCATATGTACCTGTTCAATAATCTTTCAAGGACCCTCTCATCCCTTCTAAAGCCCGGAATCTGCAATCCGCTTGAAATCATCTGCTGCGCCTGGCTCTTCGCATCCATTCCAGCGGTTTGCACCCAGAAAATGCTGAAGATTACGCTGCCTAGGATGAAAAACAGCAAGTAGAAAAGCGCTTGAAAATACGGAGCAGCCCCAATGAACAAGGTGTGCTGCTGTATGATGCTTCTCACAATGTCAGGGCCCTGAATCCAGTAAACAAATCCAGATATTGGCTGTCCTGTTGATGCGCTGAAAGTTCCGAGCAGGGGCCATCCTACGTTCTGCAATAGCCTTCCCCACAGCTGAAAGTTGGCAATCAGTGCAGCCACAAGAATTACAGGTATGTTTGATGTATAAATAAATGACAATGGCCATCTTATGCCGTGCCCTCTCACCATCCCAAAAGACAGCGGTATTTCAACTTTCATTGCCTGCGCATAAACTGCAATGACAAAAACAAGTATTGTGAAGATTATGGCGCTTATTGCCAGAAGCGCTGTTGTCACATCGCCTGCAACCAAAGCCTGGAAAAACTCTATAACCCTTCCTGAGGAGTATGTTAAGCCAGCAGAGCCTCCTACGCCAGGCAGCCAGTTAAATGCCTGGATAAAAATGCTTTTGCTTACACCAGCTGCAATAAAAAGGCTTATTCCGGAGCCAAAACCCCACTTGCTAACTACCTCATCCAAAAATAATATCAGCAAGCCTCCTAAAAACAATTGGAAGATTAAGATAAGTTGCAACTGAAAATAAAAACCTGTGCCCCTAAATTGTTCAGCAGGAGCTAAGCCACCTAAAAACACATAGATTGCACTTTCAAAAATAATGAAAAATAGCGACAAAAATTTTTGGGTGCCTTGAAAGGTTGTTTTGCCTTCGGTGGTTGTCAAGTCAAACTTCCATATTCCGGAGCCGTTTAGCAATTGCAAAACTATCGATGCTGTAACTATTGGCCCTATGCCAAGCGATATTAAAGATCCAAATTCTGCACCTAGAATTATAGACAATGTCTCGAATCTCTGCAAGGCATTTATGCCAAGCCCGAACAGCGGCATCAAGCCAAGAGTAAAGAATATAACCAAGACAACTCCTGTCCACTTTAACTTTTCGCGAAATGACAGAATCTTCTGAGTAGGGCCTTCAACTTCCGGAAGATTTGAGATAATAGTTTTCCAAACAGACATTTTGAATAATTAATGGATAATTTTTTAAATTTATTGAAGGTTTACTCTCCAACTAACCCAATAACCTCTCCTCCAGCTTGTTTTACCTTTTCTGCAGCTGTTTTTGAGGCGTAAGGAGCCTTTATCCTGAATTTCATAGAAACCCTGCCATCGCCAATCAATTTGTTAAAGCCCAGTTTTTCCAATTCCACAAAATACATGTCATTTTCTTTTTTTATTAAGTTTTTTGAAATTAATTTATTGAGATGCTGCTCGATAAAGCTTATGTTTACTGCATTTATCCTTGCTTTTGGGGTCTTGCTCACAAACCCGTGCTTTCCAAAATAATCCAAATCTTTCCATATGCTTGGCTTCTTGCTGTCAGCCCTCTTGCCTGTGCCTGCCATGCCAGCGCCGCCTTGGTGGCCTTTGCCCCTGTGCTTTTTCTTCGCACCCCACCCATGGGTTTTATGCCCTCTCTGCCTTGTGTTTTTCTTGCGCTTGTTGACTGTCATTTTGATGTTGTTTTATTTCGGTTTATTGTCTTAAAATTCTTAGTTATTGCCTGATTTTGTAAATTTTATTATTTCTAAACCATCCTCTTAATCAATTCATTTATCGCTTCTCCCCTATAGCCTAAAGCCCCTCCGCTTTGAAAGGGATGCTTAACGCCCTTTCTTCCAAATCCTTTTCTAGGCGGATTTAAGTTAAAAAACCTTTTCAATTTTTTATTATTATGAATGAAATAATCGCTGTATTTTATCTTTTTGCTTGAATCAATTTCCCTTCCCTTGAATTCCTCACCCCTCTTATTGACAAGCAGGTTAAATGTCTCGTCATTGATTTCCCCCCATGTAATGTAGTCCTTTGCTTTCTTAAGCATGCCGGCATAAGCTGGCGTGTTTGGCAATATGCAGCAATAATTATTTTTGTATAGCCTCAGCATTTTTAAGGTGTCGTTTATATTGATTTTTATGCCAGTAAGCCCTCGTACTCTTATTGCTGCCAATTGCTTGCTTGCCCCGGTTTCCGATTTTTGTTCCATTTTACGCTATTGCTTTTGAAGAGCCCTCCACAATGCTTAATATCTCTTCATTCTTCTGATTGATTTTAAACTGCATAAGCTTTTGCAATGCCTCAAAACATGCGTACAGCAAATTCAGCTTGCTTCTTGTTTGTCCCTCTGTCCTTGACCAGACGTCCCTGATTCCCGCTAATTTAAGGATCTTCTGGCATTCCTTCTCAACTATAAGCCCGGTTCCTTTTGGAGCAGGCAGCAATGTTATTTCCACAGAGCCGGCTTTGCCGCTCACTTTGAATGGAACTGTATGCGGCTCATTGCAGCCGCATCTCCAGTTGCCGCATCCTCTTCTTATCTTTATGATGTTTATCTTTGCATGCCTTATTGCTTTTTCTCTTGCAGGCACTGTTTCTTTTGACTTGCCATAACCGACTCCAACATAGCCGTCTTCATTCCCCACGACTGCAAAAGTGCCAAACTTGGGCTTGTTTCCTTCTTGGGTTTTCTTTTGGGTTTGCTTGAATACTCTTTTTTGCCCGCCGCCAAACTTTCCTTTTGACTGCCCCACCATCAGCAGTTCAACTGTGAGGTTAGGCAGTAACGCATCAACTATCTCCGGCTCCAGTATCTTTATCCTTTTGTCTAACGCGTAATCGATGTCACTGACCTCGCTATTTTTGACCTTGATGCCCAATGATGTTTTTGGCTTCCAAGCCTCTTTTTCAAAAGCTCCTTTTTTTTTGACTTCTTCGACTATCTCTTCTTCGAGCTCCTTTATTTCTCCAAGCTCTGTTGCAAGGCCTTCCTTAGGCTTTTCAATTAACGCTTCCTCGTCCTGCAGCTCTTCCGCTTTATCGGTTTTCTCAATTGCTTCTTTTTCCTCAATTTTTATTTCTGTTTTCTTCCTTGCCATGTATCCTTCCCTTTAATTCATTAAAATGCTTTACTATGTCTTCTGGATTGAGCCCTCTTTTTATGTAATTGGAAAATTGTTTTTCGTATCTTGGCTTATCATTCTTTAACAGCTGCGTATATTTGGATATATGCTCTCCTGAGATTCTTTCTTTTGTGGGGAGCATTTCCTGGCTAACGGGTATTTTTAATCCCGCGTCGATGGCTCCTGCAAGCGCAGCATAAAACCTTGAGCTTTTTGCAGAGTTGTTAAAACCCAGATCCAATATGGCGTTCTTGACTCCGATTTCAAGCGCCTTTTTCCCGGCAAGCATCCCCGTCAGGTATGCGCTTGGCAGATTTCCTGTATCGGCTTTCCATCCAAGCTTGTTTAACATATTTGAATTTATTGTGAACAGGACTTTGTCTCCTTTTGGATTGTACTCGACAATCGAGGCGTAAAAATTCTTTAAGGACCTTCTGACTACAAACCTGTGCCTGTTTGACAGCAATATCTTTAATCTTTTCTTGTAGTACGTCCTTCCCTGCCTCTTCCTCCTGAAAGGAACAGTGAAAACTTTGCCTTTCTTCATTTTTTAATCAGGCTCCTCTCGCTTGCGTACAGCTTGAGATGCTTCAGGCTTCTGAAAAAGCCGCCTTTGCTCTTCATATAAAGCTCATGATACCCTGTGATTGTAACAGCATCCTTATCCCTTAATGATTTGATAAAGCTCCTTTGCAGTCTTATTTTATTCATCCATGCCCTTTTTGGGTTTAGCCTTGCTGTTTTTTTCCCTTTTCTCGAGCCAAAGCCCTTTTGTTTGCCATGGCTCTTTTGTTTCTTCCTGCTTCTAGCCCAAAACCTTGATGTGCTAAGCTGTCTTTTTTTTGATATTGTCCCGTTGCCTATTAACGACCTTACATCTGTCTTTGTTATTGCTTCCTTTATGTCATCTAACCTGTCAGCATCAAACCTTATCCTGTTCCTGCCGCATTTTAAAATCTGCGCTGCCAGTCTTCTTTGAACGTCAAGCATTTTATACCTTCTTTGTCAATAACTTGTCTTTTTCCTTTTTCTCAGTTTCTCTCTTTTGCTCATCGCTTAATTCAGATTTTTCTGTGAGCTCTTTTGTCTTTGGCTCTGTTTTCTTGGCTTCTTCTCTATGTGGGGCCTTTGCTTCTTTTTTCTTTTTTGAGCTAATCATGTCCTCTATCTTTTTTATTTGTTCATCAATATTTAAGTTCAAAACGCTTGCATTAATCTCCTTTGCCTTTTTAAAAATCTCCAGTCTTTTTTTCATCCCGACATTTTTTGCCACGACAATTCCTTCGCTTTCCTTTTTTATTCCCTCGAGATTATCAACTGAGGATACATTTATTATTTTCAATCCTGATGGATGCAAGCCTTTGGCTTTTCTTGGCGACTTGTACCCTGGCGAAGGCATTTTCCTTCTTCCCTTGAACTTATGCCTGATTTTTGAGTGAATTCCTTTTGGCTTTCTCCATTTGTAGTTAAGCTTCCTTCTTTTAGGATTGTCCTGCCTGATAAATACCGGTTTGTGTTCTTTCAGTTCTTTCCTTACTTCCAAAAGATTTTCAATCATTTCAATTCCTTGCCGTCTTTGTTTATGATATAAATCCCATCCTGAAATATTCTAGTGTCATACCCCGGCCTTCTGGTTAATTGCTCAATATCTGCGCTGACTTGACCTGCAATCTCCTTGTTCGCGCTTTCAACATAAATCAAGTCACCTTCGACCTTTACATCGGCTCCTTCTTTTAATTGCAGCACCCTTGGGACCTTCTCTCCAAGAAAATTTTTGACAGTAAGCTTGTTGTTGCTTGCACCTACATTCATTGGGAAGTGCCCGGAGCATATCTTCAAAGTATAAACATGCTTTTGCTGGCTGCCCCTTACCATATTTTTAATATGCGCTGCCAAAGAGCCAATTATTTTTTTGTCTTCCTTTGCCCCGCTTTTTGACTCCAGTATTATTTTTTTGTCATCTGTTTTTATTGACACATTGCGCAGTTTGAATTCTCTTTTTGCCTCCCCTTTTGGCCCTTTGACCAGCAAGGCATAATCATTCGCAGAAGCGCTTGTGCCTTCAGGCAGTTCGATTTCTTTTATTATTTTCTCCTTCCTGATTGATTTTTCCTTCCTCATCTTAATAACAGTAAGCTAAAAGCTTCCCTCCTGTTTTCTTTGACTTAGCATCGTAATGCGTCATAATGCCTTTTGGTGTTGAAATAAATAATATCCCTACGTCTTTTGCAGGCAAATATCTTTTTTCAAATTTTTCAAAGTCGTTGCTCTTTACACTATACCTTGGCTTTATGACGCCGCACTTATTTATGTTGCCGAGCAGGTGGAGTATTATGTGGTTGCCTCTGCCGTCTTCTATCTCCTGCAATTCGCCAACATAATTGTTTTCCTTCATGACTTTCAGCATTTCCCTGATTATTTTTGAGACTGGCTTTACCAGGCACTCTGATTTTCCAATCATCTCGTTGTTTAATATCAATGACATTGTGTTTGCTAATGGATCGTTGAGCATTTTTTCACCTTAGCTGTACTTCTTAAATCCCAGGTTAGTTGCTATTTCCCTAAAGCATGTCCTGCAAAGCCCAAGGCCGTATTTGCTTATGTAGCCTCCGGGTCTTCCGCATCTTGTGCATTTTTTAGTTGCCCTGCCGTATTTTCTTGGCTTTGGGGCGTTGTGTTTGATGTATTTCTGCATCTTGATTGGCTTGGACTTTAATTGCTTGAACACCTTTCTGTAGTCGCTGTAAGTCATCTACTCATCCTCCACTTTTGCGTTGAACTTATCAGCCATGAAGCTGATGGCTTCCTGCTTTGATATTCTGTGTCTTGTCGGTATTTTTCTCGGCAGCAGCCTTCTTCTTTTTATTCTGTAGCCAGGCCTTTCCAGTGTAACACAAACCTCAAGCCCCATAATGCCTATTTTTGGGTCGTATTTCACACCGGGAATTTCGATGTATTCATGTATTCCGAATGCAACATTCCCGTTATTGTCAAACTGCTTTTCCCTTAATCTGTTGTCAACCGCCTCAAGCAGTCTTGAAAGTATTTTTATTGCCTTTTCTTTTCTCAGGGTGAGCTTGCATCCTATCGGCAATCCTGGCCTTAACCCCCATTCCTGTATTCTCTTGCTTGTCACGGTTTTTATTGGAGTTGCATTTGCAACTGCGCCAAGCAGCACTAATCCTTTCTCTAGCCTTGTTTGGTCTTTTCCTGCACCGATGTTCAATGTTACCTTCTCAACTCTGATGTTTTTCATCTGGTTCATGTTTATTCAAGGTAATCAGAGGCTTATTATCCCCGACTACAAATGCATATTTTTTTGATGTCTCTATCAAGTCGCCCTTGTCGTTCTTGTAGATTACCCTGCTCTCGACGATATCCTCTACACTTCCAATCTCCCCAATGTGTTTTCCGCCTGTCAAAAATATAGTTGATTTTTTGCCGAGCTTCAGGTGCTTGCTGATTTTCTGCTCAGGCAAGGACAATATCAGAGTGTCTCCAACACTGTACAAATTTTTGTCAACTATAATGTTCTTGCCGTCAAACAGGTTTAATTGCAATTTCCCCCTTACCATTGTCTTTCCAATAATTTTGCACGGCTTGAGCAATGACTCTTCTTTTTTTATCTTTACCAAATCTATCCTGCCTTTTCTGTTCAATACAATCCTGAAGTGTTCATCTACATTTGTGAACTCGATTGTGTCAAAAATGCCGACTGGAAATCTAGAATCCTTTCTGGATTTGCCGTCAATTTTAATCCCGCTTGTATTCAGGATTTTTTTTACTTCCCTTGTTGTATTGGCATAATTCAAGACTTCCTTCAGCAATACGCTGAGCGGCATTCCAGTATCTGAACTGTGCGGACCTGGAACCAACTTTGTTATAAAACTAAGTCCTTTCCTTTTTGTCTGCCATGTCTTTGGCGCTGCCAGTCTCTTGATGTGGTCTTTGCCCATTTTATTTTCTCTCCATCGATTTCTGCCTGAATTTGTCGTCCAGGTTTAGCTCCACAACCATTAAGTTTGAAGGATTCAATGCGAGCAATTTTTTTGTGCCGTCTTTTTTTGCGGTCTCAACCCCGCTGACAAAAACTCTTGTCTTTTTCAGATCAATCATCTCAACTTTGCCTTCGTGTTTTTTGAATTTCCCATGCATTACTTTTATCTTGTCCCCTTTCCTCAGGCCAATGCTTCTCTTGCTGTATTTCTTCCTCAGTTCTTTTGAAAGATGCGTATGCACAAATTTCTGCTTTACGTGCAGAGGAGCCCCTAGCCTGAACTTTCTCTGCTTTCTTGGTTTCTTGCTGCTTCCCCAACTTTTTGAAAATTGTTTCATGTTAATCTTAAACCACAATGCTTGCAATCTTGGCAATTCCAGGCCACCTTTCGCATGCTTCTTTTGCAATTGCGCCTTTGAAAATAGTTCCTTTCGGGTTTCCCTTGTCGTCTTTCAAGACAACTGCCGCGTTATCCTCAAATTTTATTCTTGTGCCGTCTGCCCTTCTGTATTCTTTTTTCTGCCTCACTATAACGGCAAACACAACCTGTTTTCTCATGTCTGGACGGCCGCTTTGCACAGACGCCATGATTAAGTCACCAACACCGCAGCTTGATATTCTTCCTTTAACCATCTTTGAGCCTATGACTGTGAATATCTTGATTGTCTTTGCTCCTGAATTGTCACATGTTTCAACTTTGCTGTAAACTGGAAGTGCTCTTGTAACTCTGGCTTTAAGCGGCTGCATTTTATTGCTCTCCTTTTTTTTCTGGTTTGGTTTCTTCTTCCTTCTTTGCCAGGACCTTCGCAGCCTCTCTCAATTCCATTTTTTCCTTGAATCCTTTCTCAGAGCCTAATTTTTGTATAATAACAAAGTTCTTTGTCTTGCTCAATGGCCTGCACTCCATAATTCTTACAATATCACCATCTTTTGCGTTAATGCATTCAGGATTATGAACCTTTAATTTTGTCCTTCTCTTTTCATACCTCTCATATTTCTTAATGAAGTGCAGTCTCTCAAATTCTATAACTGCCGTCTTTCGCATCTTTGTGGATATGGCCGTGCCTGTAAACTGCCTTCCCCTCATGCTTAAATGCCCGTGAAACGGGCATTTCATGTCGTTGCAGTTCTGCTTTGGTTTTTCCAAAACAATTCCTATATTTCTTGGCTCTGCTTTCGTCATTTTATTGGTTCCAGTTGGTGGTTTTATTTTTCAGCCTATTGCATATGCCTCACAAAGCTACTGTCAGCATTTTTTATCTCGCTTCTATGCTTCCTGGTGCAAAACCGTGCTCAATCAAAATCCTTTTTGCCTTTTGCTTGTGCTCTCCTTGCAGCTCTATTTTGCCGTTTTTTATAGTGCCGCCGCACGCAAGCTCTGACTTAAGCTTCTTCGCCAGGTCCTTAAGATCTATTTCCTTCTCGTCAATACCTTCAACAATTGTATAATTCTTGTTGAATTTTTTCCTCTCGATATAAACCAAAATTTTTTGGCTTTCTTTGGCTATTGTCTCGCAAACGCATAGATCCTTCACCAAGCCGCAAACTGGGCATATTTCAGTCATTCCTTTTTGATACCTCCTTTTTGTTTTTGCTCAATGTTTTTTCTTGCTTTATGGTGTGTATCTTCGCAATTGTCCTTTTTATCTCCCTTACTTTGCTGGGGCTCTTCGGAATAGTGCCTATTGCAATCTGTGAATTTATTTTCATCAATTCCTTCTTCAATTCAACAACCTTGTTTTCCAAATCAGGCTCATTCATTAGTTTCAGTTCTTTCGCTTTCATCTTTTTTCTTTCTTGCCTTCTTTGGCTTCCCTTTTTTTGGTTCTTCCTTTGGTTCCTCTTTTATTTCTTCGGCTTTTGTTTCCTTTTGCTCCACAAGCTGTATATCATCGGGCAGCTTGATGTCAGGAGGCATTATCTTCACCTTTATTCCTATTATTCCTGTCTTGAGTTTTGCTTGGGCATTTGCCTTTTTTACCCCAACTATTGCTATATCGCCGCATTTTTTGAGATATCCGGAGTAAAAACGCCATGACTTGGCTCTTGCGCTTGGCACTTTGCCGCCGACAACAATCTCAATCCCAAGCGCACCTGACCTCATCACATCAGTCATTATCTTGTGCCCTATTGCCTTGAATTTCACTGACCCAAATTTCTCAAGCGCGTCAACAATTTTTTCCGCTACTATGTTTGCATCCAGATTGGGGTTTTCCACTTCACTTATCTCTATCTGGGGGTTCTCCAAATCAAATCTTTTCTTCAACGTCTTTGTCAGCTGCCTTATGTTCTGCCCTTTCCTCCCGACAATTAGCCCGGGTCTTGATGCATATATGATAATTTTCTCTCCAAGCGGGGTCTTGACCATTTTTGTATGGCTATGACCGACATTCTCCAAGCTCTGCGTTATATACTCCTGAATCTGGAACTCTTTCATTTTCTGCGCCACAAATTTTCTTTCAATCATTTTTGCGCTTTTCCTTCTCGGCTTTGTCTTGTGTCTGCGTTGTTTTCAGCTTTCTTTGCCTTTTCTTCTACAATAATCTCTATAGTGGTCCTTTTCATCTTTCTTCTTGACTTCCTTCCATAATGCCATGCCTTGCCTGCTTTGTGCGCGCTGATATGGGCTATAACCAAGTTTGAGGTGTTTAATCCCCTGAATTGCGCATTTGCCTCGACATTCTCGATTAATTTTATAAGCTCTCTTGATGCTTTTTCAGGATACCTTGCAGGTCCTGTGCCTTTTTTATGCCCAAGGTCAAAATTATATCTCTTGAAAGGTATCGCAAATTTTTTTTCTACAACATTCTGAAGTATTTTTTTCGCGTCATTCACGTTCTTTTTCCTTATAAAGCTGCATATCTCGACGCTCTGCTTGAATGAGATGGGCATAGCCATTCCTATGGCTCTTGCCATGTGCTCTTCGTTATAATCTCTGAACGTGTACCCTTTCATTTTTATTTTTATTTTTATTTTTTTATTTAACCGACAAGCTTGCGCTTGATCTTGTAGCACCGATTCCTGGCGCGCTGTGAGCTACTTTTTTTCTTGTCAAAACAAATTCGCCAAGGCAATGCCCTATCATGTCCTGCTCAACCATGACAGGAATAAATTCCTTGCCTTGGTATACTTTTATTGTTGCTCCAATCATTTCCGGCAAAATAATCATGTCCCTGCAATGAGTCTTAGGATTTTTTTCATTTGCTCTTATTTTTTTAAGCAGGATTTTTTGCTGCTCTGTGAATCCCCTTTTTATTGTTCTTCGCTGCCTGGATGTCAGCAATTGCGCCAATTCGTTCAGACTCATCTTCTTGAGCTCTTCAGTTGTTCTGCCCTTGAATGTAAATTCCTTTTTTGCCATTCCTACCTCTTATGCCGCCCGGTTCTTTTCGGAGCTATCTTGCCGACTTTTCGTCCAGGTGGGGAGTTTCTTGCTGATTGCGTGGGAATTCCCTTTGAATGTGAGCTTGAGCCCCCAAATGGGTGGTCTACTGAATTCATTGATGTCCCGCTCACTATCGGCCACATTTTATTCTTTGCTTTCATTGCATAAAATTTATTTCCTGCCTTTAAAAATGGTTTTTCTGTCCTGCCGGATCCTGCAACAATTCCAATCATAGCTCTGCATTCTGGTAAAAATTCTCTTCTTTTGCTTGATGGGAGCTCAACAATAATGCTGTTTTCCATTTTTGTTACTATCTTGGCAGAAGCGCCGCTTGCCCTTACAAATCTGCCTCCATCGCCCGGGTTTGATTCAATGTTGTAGATTGATGCCCCCTCTGGGATATTTTTCAATGGTAAAATATTTCCGGGCTTTAATTCCGCATCTCTTCCCATTTCTATATTATCTCCAACTTTAATTCCTTCGGGCGCTTGCACTAGTCCGTTTTCTCCATTGCTGTATTTTAACTCGATTAAAGGGGCGCTGTGTCCGCTGCTGTGCACAATATCCGTAACGCTTGCAGTAATTATTTTTCCTTCTTCATGCCTTGCAAAATTTGCTTCTCCTTTGTACTTAAAACTTGGCGCCCTGTACCTTGGGCTTCCCTTTCCCCTCTTCTGCTGAATTAAGCTTTTGCCCATATTATCGCCTATTACATCAATCCCATTTGGGTTGCAATATCAATAGCCGGATTTTTAGCGGAAAACTTGACATACGCCCTTTTCTCGCCTGATGCATTTATGAATGTGTTGATGCCCTCAACCCCCACCTTGAACATTTCTTCTATTGCTTTCTTGATTTCTTTCTTCGTTGCATCCCTGTTTACAACAAAAATTAGCTTGTTCTCTGCCTCCATCAGCCTTATGGATTTTTCAGTCGAAAGCGGATATTTTATTATATTGTATGGGTCCATTCGTCAAAAATCCTCTTCCATTTGTTTTATTTTCTCCGCATTTTGCTTGCGGATTTTTGATCGTGCTCGAAAATGTTTCATTTTCGACATTATATGAATAAATTTTCTTTTTCCATGATGCTTATTGCTGCGCTTGTCCACAGCACCAACCTTCCTGCCTTTGCGCCTGGCGCAAGCAATTCCGTATTTAAGCTCTTTACACTTATAACATCAACTCCTGGAATGTTGGTGAATGCTTTTCTTAACTTGTCAATTTTTGATACAACTATCAATGGTCCTTTCTTTTTCCTGTATTTTCTCCCCCTTGATTTTCCTTTCCCCGCCCTTACTTTTTTTTCTTTTACCCTTTCCAGTTCATGCCACAGGCCTAATTTGTTGAATGCTTCAATAGCATCTTTTGTTTTGTGTATTGATTCAAATTTGTCATCTAAGACAAAAGGGAAGTTGTTTGGCAACATGTGCCCCCTTTCTGCTACAACATCTTTCATGATTGTTGCTGCAATAGCGCTTCTTATTGCTTTTGCTTTTTCTTTCTCGTTTATTTTCTTCCACCATATATTTTCCGTCTTTGGCGGATGCGCTTTCCTCCCTCCTACAGTTCCTGGCGCAAAAGATCCAACCCAGTTCATCCTTGTCCCCCTTCTGGTCATTATTTTCCTTGGGACTCTTGATATCCCGAAGCCGTACGAGCCTCTGTAATCCCTTCTCCTTCTAGATAATTTCGCAGATGCCCTTTTTCCGGCTTCCTCGCTTGCTGCATAAATTTGCCTTCTGTGGCTTTGGATAGCCAGCACTGCCCGCTGTATTAAATCTATCCTTAGTTCCTCTTCAAACTGCGATGGCAATTTGATTTCTCCAACTTTGTTTTTTGTCTGGTCTAATATGTCGAGTTTCATTGCCAAAATTCTCCATTTCGATAATGCTCAGAAATTTCTGCAATTCTCATTAGACTGAAAATTTTTGTCATTTTTATTTGCCCTGCTTTGACTCAATGCTTACATACGTTATTTGTGGGGGTTCTTGAATGCTTCCTTTGGACCTTATTGCATCAGTGAATCTGATTATTCTTTTTTGGGGTCCGGCAATAGATCCTTTAATCACCAAGTAATTGCTCTTGACATTCCCATAATCTAAAAATCCCCCTTTTACATTGATTTCATCAGCTTTATTTCCAATTTTCAGAACATGCTTGTTGAATTCCGTCCTCAGGTGATAACCCATCTTGCCGGCGTGGGCTGTTCTCCACATGACATGCCCCTGCGATTTCCATGGGCCTAGGGACCCTGGGTTCCTTATGCTTTTCTCTGATTTGTGCTGTCTTAACTGCACACCAAACCTTCTGACAGGTCCTTGAAATCCTTTCCCCGTGGTTAAAGAGTGAATATCCAACAGTTGTCCTTCACTGAACACCTCATTAATATTTATCTCCTTTCCCAATTTTTCTTTTGCATAAGATAGTTGTTGTTCCTTGCTGCCTCCGATTGCAACCTCAAAAATTTCAGGCTTCTTTTTGCCAATGCTTGTTAATCTAGGTTGTGTGCAGCACAATAGTCTCACGAAGTCAAAATTAGTAACTTGTGATGCTTGTGAATATCCTCTCCCGCCATCCGCCTCTTCTTTGACTTTCTTTTTTGGGATTATAATTTTCCTTTCCAGCTCTTTGTCAAGGGACTCTGCAAACAATTCAGAAACCAGCTTTGAACCTTGTAGTGTGTTAGTGTAAAATCTTATAGAAGCAGTCTTGAGCGGCGGGCACTCCACGATTGTAACTGGGCAGAAAATCTCTGTGCCTTTTGTTAAAGAATGAGGACGATTGTCATTAATCAGCAGATGGGTCATGCCCACCTTATAGCCTGCAAACCCCAAAGGCTTTGCTTCTTTGCCGATGCCCCAGTTCCTGATTCTTGCATAGCTGTGCCTAGCTCTTACTCTCGGCCAAAACTGCATGCTTCCTGCCCTTGGTTTTCTTGTTCTCGGCATTAGTCAACACTGCCACAGACTGATGTGTCTATGCTCGCTTGTTGCAAAATAAGCCTTTTATTGATAGCCTTGGTAGAAAACAGTTTAGTCAACTGTACTGGAAAGGCAGTCTTTTCAGGCTTGTTTATGCTTTGTGTCTAATTGCTTAAACACATATAAAATTGCAGGCTTGAGAAATAGTTGGAGATTTATAAAGGTTGTGGAAATCTTTGATTCCCAAATGCCCTGAATATTTAAAATTTCTGATGGTTGTGGGGTTTATGTGGTAAAATTATTTATATATGTTAGAAATTAGCCTCTCTCCAAGCAAACCTTTCCAGCTCTTTGGCTAAAAGTGAATTTACCCATATCCCAACATCATATGTTGGATAAACTTCAGTGTCATCAAGCACCATAAAGATTATTTCCTTTCCGTCGACAATGCAAAACCTAGCTTTGTTGTCAGTGTGCTTTACTTCTGCAAATTGACTTATTTTATCAGCATATTTTTTTGTTTGGCGGTTTAGCTGTGTTAGAATTTTGATGTTTATATTTTTGTTTTTTAATCTTTCAAATGACGGTCTTAACTTCTCAACCATCTGGATAAATTCCTCTTGTGTTGCGGATATAAAAATATTTTTCTCAGCTCTCTTCATCATACATGATATATGGCTGTAAATGTTGTCCCTTCCCCTTAGAGCGCTGCTCAAATCTGCGGTTTCAACAATCCTAGCGCCTTGGGTGTGCAAATAAACAATCCAATCAATGGGCTTGGTGTTTTTGCGGTTGTTTAGTAATATTATTTCTTTGCTTGCGTTTTTTCGGATGTTTTTTTTTGCGTTCTCAACAGCTTTATCAGGAGGGACGGCAATGTATTTTATCGGCTTGCCAAGCTTCATAACTACAAACCCCTTCTTTTTAAGAGACTCCAGAACATCGTAGCTTCTTGACCTTGGAACATTAGTTATATCACTTAATTCACCCGCTGTGGACTTGCCCATACTGAGCAACGCCACCCATATTTTAACTTCGTAGCTATTCAAACCAAGGTTTTTAAGTTGTTTTTCTGTTTTTAGTGCAAGCATTTAATATGGTGTGGGTTTGTTGTTTAAAAACGTTTCTATTTTTATTATTATTGAGTGGTGAAAGTTTGTGGGTGGGGTGTGTTGGGGTGCCCCCCGTTCTTCGTATGGAAAGTTGTTTTTGTTTTTATTATTGTATTTTGTAACGTTTCCCAAATATTTTTCTATATAGAAAAGAATATAATATAATAATAACAACAACACAACAAACACAACCTCCACAAGAAACGAAGGGGTAGCACGAATAAAGAAAACATTTAAATACCTTCATTTCGTTTGGAAAATTATGGCAGAAAGGGGGTTGGAAATGTTTTTTGAGGCATTTCTGAAGAAAGAAAGCGTCTTTTTCGATAAAAGGGCACTTCAATCCTCTTATATTCCAGAAACAATCCTCCACAGGGAAGAACAAACAAAACAAATCGCTAATATCCTTGCCCCAGCTCTCAAAGGCGACAAACCATCCAATATATTTATCTACGGCAAAACCGGCACAGGAAAAACCCTGACAGCCAAATACACAACACAAAAACTAATCGGAATCGCAGAAAGGGAAAAGGTTCCTTTAAGGGTTTTGTATATAAACTGCAAGCTTAAGAGAAGCGCCGATACAGAATATCGTCTAATCGCGCAATTAACCACAGAGCTAGGCAAGCCCGTACCGCCAACTGGTTTGCCAACAGAAGAGATATATAAATTATTTCTAAGAGAACTCAACAAGCAAAACCAAAATTACATCTTGATACTAGACGAGATAGACCAGCTTGTCAATAAAACAGGTGATAACGTTCTTTACAACCTCACCAGAATAAACGAAGAGCACACAGAATCACAAATATCAATAATAGGCATATCAAACGACATAATGTTTATTGACAACCTCGATCCAAGGGTGAGGTCATCCCTTTCCGAAGAAGAAATTGTTTTCCCGCCATATAATGCATTGCAAATTCAGTCTATTCTGAATCAAAGGGCAGAGACAGCATTCAATAGGGATGTTTTAAGCCAGGGGGTTATTGAGAAATGCGCAGCATACGCTGCTAGAGACCATGGAGACGCCAGAAGGGCGCTTGAGCTCTTGAGGGTATCTGGAGAAGTGGCAGACCGCAAAAACGCTGGAAAAATCACAATAGGCCACATAGACGAAGCAGAAGGAAAAATTGACAGGGACAGAATTATAGACATAGTCACAACACAGCCAAAGCAGTACCATCTTGTGCTTTACTCTATTATTTCCCTGCACCCAAACAGAAGCAGCAATATATTCACAGGAGAAGTTTATGATATATACAAATCCTTATGCGGCAAAACAAGCACAAGCATACTAACCCAAAGAAGGGTTTCAGACATAATATCGGAATTTGACATGCTCGGCATAGTAAACGCAAAAGTAATCTCGAAAGGAAGGTACGGAAGAACAAGGGACATTTCCCTGGAAATCCCCCCTCAAACCCTGCCCAGGATTAAAAATATTCTTGAGGAAAGCATCAGAATCTAACATGCAGCAAGAACTAACAAAAAAAAAACGTGAAATTGTTGATATATTCCTAAAGAGCGGGGTTTTGGTGAGTTCTGAGATGTTGAAGGAAATTAATGACGATGAGCAGATTTCTAGAATATTTGAGTTATTGAAATCAAAGCAAATTGATGACACATTAATGGCGGATTTTGACCCTAGCAAGCTAATAAAAGAGCCAAAAACACAAAAAACAGAAACAAAAACCACACCAGAACTCAGTGTTAAAGTTACCTATTCTTACAGGGAAGAGTCAAAAAAAAGAGACCCCCTGGACTTTGTGGATTATTTCAATAACCGATACAAGGCAATAGAAAAAATACTAAAGCAAAGGCAAGAATTAAAGAATACAGTATCAATAAATAAAATAATCAGCAAGAGGGAGAAAGAAAACACAGCAATAATCGGCATCGTTAGTGATAAGCAAGTGACCAAAAACGGAAACCTGCTGATTCTGCTTGAAGATCCTACAGGACGTAGAAAAGTGTTGGTGAATAAGAATAAGCCTTCATTGTTCAATGACGCAAAGGACATTGTTTTGGATGAAGTCATCGGTGTTGTTGGGGTTAATGTGGACACGCTTGTATTTGCAAACAATATATTCTGGCCAGACACGCCAGCAAACAAGGATCTAAGGAAGGCAGACGAAGAAAAATACGCTCTGTTCTTATCAGACATGCATGTGGGGTCTTCAAAATTCCTGCCGGATGATTTTGAAAAATTTCTTAAATGGGTTAATGGGGAAATCGGAAACGAGCAGCAAAAGCGCATATCAAAAAACATAGAGTACATCTTCATCGCAGGCGACCTGGTGGATGGATGTGGGATTTATCCAGAGCAGGACAAGGAGCTTATAACAAAAGACATCCACCAGCAATACAAGGAATGTGCAGACCTTCTAAAACAAATACCCCAACACATACCTTTAATTATCTGCCCGGGCAATCATGATGCCTTGCGCCTTTCAGAGCCGCAACCTGTATTGTCAAAATATTTTTCAAAGCCGATGTACGAACTCAACAACGCAGTAATGGTTTCAAATCCTGCATCAGTCAATATACACTCTTCAGACAGTTTTGCTGGTTTTGATGTCTTAATGTATCATGGATACTCTTTCGATTATTTTGTTGCTGAAGTTGACTCGCTGAGAAGCCAAGGCGGTTATGACAGGGCAGACCTAATCATGAAATTTTTATTGAAGAGAAGGCACCTGGCGCCATCGCACCTTTCTACTCTCCACATACCCGACACAAAAAAAGACCCATTAGTGATTGAGAAAGTTCCAGACTTTTTTCTCAGCGGGCACATTCACAAATCAATCACAGCAAACTACAGGAACACAACCTTAATCTGCGGCAGCTGCTGGCAAAGCAAAACCCTCTTCCAGGAGAAAGTAGGGCACAATCCTGAGCCGAGCAGGGTTCCAATTGTGAACTTGCAGACAAGGGATATAAAAATACTGAAATTTGGGCAATAAAATGATGAATGAAGAAAAATATACAAACGACATATTAAAAAAAGTAGATTTTGCATATAAAATTGCCAATAATGCAAGGTCAAAAGGCTATGACCCCGAAGACACAGTAAATATACCGCTTGCTAAAAACATGGCAGAGCGCGTTGAAGGGTTAATAAGTGTTGTGGTGCCCAAAATTTTAAACAATGGGGTGCCTCAGAGAATTAAGGAACTCGAATCGATTTACGGAAAACTTGACTGGAGAGTGGCTCTTAAGATTTCACTGGAGACTGCACAGCAGAAATTCTGCAAATTTGAAACGCAAAAAGAAGCAATTGAAGCAGGAATCAGGGTTGGATTGGCTTATCTGACGCTCGGTGTTGTGGCATCGCCATTGGAGGGTTTTGTAGAATTAAAATTCCGCAAAAGGGCTGATGGCAAGGAATACATTTCTCTTATGTATTCCGGGCCGATAAGAAGTGCAGGCGGAACAGCAGGGGCATTAAGCGTAATCATAGCAGACTATTTAAGGCAGAGCTTTGGCTTTGGTGTTTACGACCCGTCTGAGAAGGAAATAAGGAGGACAGTAACAGAGCTCTATGACTATCACGAGAGAATCACAAATCTTCAATACCTTCCGAGCGAAAAGGAGATAAGGTTTCTTGTCAGCCACCTTCCAGTGCAAATTGACGGTGATGCGTCTGAGGAAATAGAGGTTTCCAATTACAAGGATACGGAAAGGATAGAAACAAACAGGATAAGGAGCGGGCCATGCCTGGTTATTGGGGAATGCATTGCGCAAAAAGCTGCCAAGATTTGGCCGCAAATTAAAAAATGGGGTATTGAGTTCAATCTTGAGAACTGGTCATTTTTGCAGGAATTTGTCCAATTGCAAAAAGAGGCAAAAGCAAAAGAGAAATCTTCGAAAAAAGGAATATTTCCGATTTACACCTATATACAAGACCTTGTGGCAGGCAGGCCAGTTCTAACGCATCCTTTGGCTGCTGGAGGGCTCAGATTGCGCTATGGCAGATGCAGGACATCTGGGTATTCCGCATCAGCGATACATCCGGCAACCATGGTTGTTCTCAACAAATACATAGCAATAGGCACGCAGTTAAAAGTTGAAAGGCCAGGAAAGGCCACGGCAATAACAGCATGTGATTCAATAGAAGGGCCCGTAGTAAAGCTCAATGATAATAGCGTAATAAAAATTGATAGCGAGCAAAAAGCAAAAGAAGTGTCAGGCAGCATAAAGGAAATCCTTTTTTTAGGCGATTTACTGATAAGCTATGGTGATTTTTTTAACAGAGCCCATACTTTGGCGCCAGCAGGCTATTGTGAGGAATGGTGGTCTCTTGAGGTTGAAAAAGCGATGGTCAACCTTTTTGGCTCTTTGGATTATTATAAACTCTCGCAATTGACAAACATAGATGTTAATTATCTGGAAAGATTAATCAATGGATATTTTTTTGAAAGGCCGGATGCAATAACAGCCTTAAAGTTGAGTAAAGGCCTTGAAGTACCGATGCATCCATATTACACATTCCACTGGAAAAGCATTTCCAGAGGGGATTTTCTTGAGCTGCTTAAGTGGCTTGCTTCTTCAAAAATAGAATTTGATGGTGCTTTAGCCAGCAAGATTATTCTTCCCAAAAATGAGGCATGCAAAAGAATATTGGAGTTGATCGGAGCACCGCACTTATTTGTAAATAATGAGTTCACAATAATAGAAAAAGAGGATGCGCAGATTTTGTATGCTATATTAAACCTGGATGAAAAGGATTTCTTTGAAAAATATAAGAATTCTGAAATTGAGGATGTCATTGATATGATAAACTCCAGCTCTAGGATAAAACTTAGGGACAAGTCAGGAACTTTCATAGGTGCAAGAATGGGGAGGCCGGAGAAAGCAAAAATAAGAAAGCTGGACGGCGACCCAAATACGTTGTTTCCTGTCGGGAAAGAAGGAGGCAAGCTTAGGTCGTTTCAAAGCGCGCTGGAAATTGGGAGTATAGGGGCGGAATTTCCAATAAACTATTGCGATAAATGCCAAAAAGAGACAGTATTCGGCGTATGCGAGCGATGCGACGCAAAAACAAGAAAAATGGGTTATTGCAGCTCATGCGGCTTGATAGAGTTAAACGATCGTTCAAAGTGCAGGCATGGCGAGCTTGCGCAATATAAAACACAAAGGCTGGACATAAATCATTATTTCAAGGAGGTATTGAAAAAACTGAATATGCAGCAATATCCGGACTTGATAAAAGGGGTAAGGGGAACTTCCAGCAAAAACCATATGCCGGAACACTTTGCAAAGGGAATTCTAAGGGCAAAATATGGTGTGCAAGTCAACAGAGACGGCACCATAAGATATGACATGACGCAATTGCCGATAACACACTTCAAGCCTAAAGAGATAGGAAC
>JACPMS010000075.1 GCA_016185875.1 Candidatus Woesearchaeota archaeon
ACTTTAAGGACAATTTTTTTTCCGCCTTCCTTTTTCCACAAGTCAACTATATTTTTGTCGGATTTTAAGGTTGCATCAACAGACGCATGGCTCGATTGGGCAGCTAGCTTACCTTTCGGCAATTTCAAGTCTTCTCTGACCAATATGACTTGTTTGTATGGCATTTTGTTTTTAGTGTTATTTTAATGTATTGGCGAGGGAGTTAATGCTCCCGAGCACTAAATTTTGGCGAAGCCATATTGATTTTATATTAATTTTTAGATATTGTTTTAGTCAAAGTTTTCCTTTGGTTAATGTTTTAATTGCTGTTTCCCTTTTACAATTAGGCACGTTCAATGAATTATAATTTCAACAATACCAAAAATAATCTGAATTTCCATTATTCTTTTTAATACTTTCCTATTGAAAAACATTGTGTAATCACTAATGCTTACTAAACAATCTTTATATATTCAATAATCTTGCATTCAAATCATGGAGAGATTGAAGGAAAAAGGAACTTATTTTGAGGGCTCTGACAAAAAATATCCAGAAGTGGAGCTGCCGAAGTGGATGCAGCAGATAGAGGAAGAGGAATAGCTAGATTTTAAGCATCTCATCGTCCAAGTAGATTGTAGGATTCTTGAAAACCTGGTCCAGGTGAATAATTGCGTATATGTTGCCTCCAAACCAGTAATTTGAGCCTATGCCTATATGGGCTGTTCCTAATGTTTTATCATCAACAATCATTGCCCCAATTAATTGGGCTTTTGGGTTCAAGCCAATTCCAAGCTCGCAAATTCTTCTCACATTGCCGGGGTTCTTTGCAACAGAAGCAGCCCATTTTAATGTGTTCTCAAGCTGCTTTGCCTCATCATATCCTTTAATCTCGGTTATGTTTCCGTCTTTGATTGTCAGCTCTATGGGCTTTTTAATCAAGATTGTGTGCTCGTGCGTCCTTGAGCTGCCGTCAATTACAACTTTGCCTTCTATTCTCTTCCCGTTTGGCGGGGAATACACCTCTCCAGCAGGCAGGTTCCCGCCAGAACCTGCTATAGTGTAATTGCCATCTGCTGAAATTGCCTTTATCCCGCTTTTGTTGTAATACAAGTCTGTGCCGGCTGGAGTTGTTATGTGGATTTCCTTTGCTTTTTCCATCCTCTGCCTTATTTCCTCATGCTGTGTCTGCAATGGCTTGTAGTTAACATCAATAGCTTTCAATATCAAGTCTATATTGCTTGTGGCTAAATCTCCCAAACTCATTGCAGAGATAAAGCGGTGGTTTTTCTTGCTTACCCATCTCCTGAAGCTTTTGCCAAGCTCCTTGATATTGCCAAGCTTGTCAGACATGTTCAAAATGATTATGTTGCCTGTTTTAAGCTCTGACAGGCTGCGCACCACATCATCGTCAGAAACATCTCCTCTTGACTTGATTCCCTGGAGGATTAATTTTGTGTCCAGCTTAAGCTGCTCAGCTGCAAGATAGTAAGCTCCTGACAAGACAGCTGCCGCATTCCTGTTCTCGTATCCGACATCTCCAACTATGAGCACTTTCTCGTCTTTCACAGCCAGGCAAGGCGTGAAGACTTTCTTCAGGGATAATGCAGCTTTGTTTGATAAATCGTAAAGATTGTGCTCTTTAAGCCATTTCAAAGATTCAAGCGTTTCCATTGGGTTTTAGGTATGGAAGTTGATTTTTAAAGGTTTTGATGGGATTTTTGATGACTGCGGATATTTTTTGGTAATGTTTTTATACTATCAAATTAACAAGCCTTTATGCAAATCCTGCTGAAACTTTTCCTTTTTATTGCATTATTTTTAATCATTTTTTCATTATTCACATTTTTCATTTCAATCCACCCGATGAAGATAATAACAAATCTTGAGCCTTCTTATTTGGGATTGAATTTTGAAGAAGTCAGCTTCAAGAGCATTGATGGGATTAAATTAAGCGGATGGCTTATTCCAAATAACAAAACAAAATCAACAATAATTGTAATGCACGGCTATCCTGCTGACAAGGCTAATTTGCTTGGAATTGCAGAATTTCTAGCCAAAGACTTCAATGTGTTCTTGTTTGACTTCAGGAGTTTTGGCAAGAGCGAAGGCAGATATACAACAGCAGGCTATCTTGAAAAAAATGACTTGCTTGGGGCAATTAAATATTTAGAGGAAGAGGAAAATATTACAAAAATCGGGCTTTACGGCTTTTCTCTTGGAGGGGCAGTTGCTTTGATGACTAATCATAAGAATGTAAAAGCAATAGTGACTGACAGCGCATATGCAAAATTAAGCCACATGGTTGAGCACATGTACAGGATTTTTTTTGTTTTCAAGCATCCACTGGCTTATCTGACAAAATTATACGGGATTTTGTTTTTAAGATTAAATATTGATGATGCAAGCCCTGTTGACAACATAAAAAACATAAGAGTTCCGATATTGATTGTACACGCAGAAAAAGACTCCCAGATACCAGTCAGTGAAGCCTATTTACTGCACAATGCCAACAAAAAATCTGAGCTTTGGATTGTTGAAAACGCAGAGCATGGAATGACACATTCGATTAATCCTGAAAAATATGAGAAAAGGGTTTTGGAGTTTTTTGAGGGGAGTTTAAAATAAAATTTTATACTATTTTGAAGTGGTTAAAAAGGAAAGGTATAAATATTGATAACTTTTTCTTTAAATAAATTGTTTTGACTGTAAGATAATTTAAAAAATGGGCATACCGCAACCGATATGTTTAGACGAATTGGTAAAATCAGCAGAATTACGCAGAAAAATTTATCTTGATAACTCTGAAACTTTTGAAACAGTTGTGGTACCATTACTCGAAGAAAGGCATAAAGTGCGGATAGCGCGAGATACATTTACTGATATTGTTAAGGAATCTCTAGAAAAAAGGGGAATCCATTATCAGGAAAATCTTGGGGATCTTAGAACTCGTAATAAAAGTGCAGTTGCCATTTTAGGCGAGACTTTCCATTTCGTTTATAAATTTACAATTAGAAATTATGAGTATAGGAACCCTATTCCGCTTCTTAAATTGACATTTGATGCTCTAGGGCCAATAGATAATGAGTATGCTGCAAAGTTTCTATTTGCAATCTGTGCTTTAATGCCCCAAGATGGAAAAAAGAAACACTCAGACACACCTCGCCTAGCTGGTTTAGTTGAGAGCGTATTACCAATACTCTTCGGCGAATATACAACCTCACTTGGAACGATTGAAAGATATAGGAAAGATGAGCAACAATACAGATGTAAAAAATCCAGCTTAGATTCATTTTACAAGAAATCACTTGATTTAGCTCTAGAGATTACTGAAAGAGCTATAAAACAGCCAATTACATTGGATTGGAAAGAGTTTGCACACGAGAGAGAAAAAAGGAGGGTATGTTTGGATTTCAAGACTAAGTACGTACCAACTTATTTAATATAAGCTTATTTTATGAGTTTTTACTTAGAAAACATTTTAATAAAAATTGATTTTTTATTCTTTTCATGACCCGCCGCCAGCAAATCATCGAAATCCTGCAGCAAAACAAGCAGTCAGCCCAGCAGCTGGCAAACTATTTCCAAACAGAACTAAAGGATATCATTGAAGACCTTCAGCATATAGAAAAATCAATAAAGCCAAAAAAACT
>JACPMS010000073.1 GCA_016185875.1 Candidatus Woesearchaeota archaeon
GAGAATTTTTCTTCGTGAGCCAAATCCGGCACAGGGTTGTGCATCAAGCCTTTGAAGGCTCCTGAAAGGACTCTTGCGATAAACGCAATAGAAAACAAAATCGAAAATCCCAAAAACGGGTTTTTTGGAGCAAAATAATTTAATATCAAGCCTGCTGCTAATGCAGCAACAAATGAACTTGCTCCAACAATTCTGTTGCGAAGCCCGAAAAACCTGCCCCTTTCATACTTCGGGACGATGTCGCCCATGAGGGAATTCCAAACAGGATTTATCAGCTGGGTGAATATTGTCTGTATTGTGACATACACTATCAATAAGTACCTTAGATTTGGAGTTATATAGGGTATGAGGAGCAATGGAATCCACATAACAGCATGCATAAAAGAACCAACCACCAAAATTTTTCTTCTGTCTTTCACTATTTCGACAATTTTTGCAGCAAACAGCTGAATGAAGGAGCCCAGCAGCTGCGGCACATAGGTCAATGCTGCGATTAAATTCACAGAGGCGTTCAATGCAACTGCAAATGGCGTTAAGAATGAAGATGTCATGCCGTCCATGACTGCGAAAGCCGCACCATCATAAATCGAATATTTCAGGCTCTTTTTTGCAATGTCTTCTGCCATTTTGATCGTTTTAAATTGAAGAATTAGCTAATTCGCTTTTATTGTCATTCCCTTTTCAGCGTTTCACCGCACTCCGGGCAATATTCAGCCTGGCTTTCCACTTCATTTCCGCATAAAGGGCATTCAAGGGTTGGTTTCATCTTGTCATCATGTTTTCAGAAGGTGCAATCAGATATTTAAAGTTAACGATTGAGTATTATGCCTGCTAGTTGTTAAAATCAATAAATTTGAAGTCTTAACTACTAATTCTTTCCATAGATTATCTACCTACACATTTATTAAGAATAACTAATCTTACTTTCTGTATGGCGGAAAAGTACTATCTGGACACTTCAATCTGGCTGGACTTCTTTGAAAACAGAAATGAGCCTAATCTGCCAAAAGGCGACTGGGCGCATAAATTATTGAATAAAATCACAGAAAATAATTATAAAGCAATATATTCTGATATTGTTATATTGGAGCTTGGTGTAGCTGGCTACCAACCACATGAAATAGAACAATTATTTGAGAAAATTAAGCCAATTCTTATATTTGCGGAATCTACAGAAAAACAGGCGAGAAAAGCAAAGGACTTATCATCAAAAAGAAATGTCCCCAAAGGCGATGCTTTGCATGCCATTCTTGCTAGAGATAATAAAGCAACGTTAGTAACACTAGATAATCACTTTAAAAAATTGCTAGACATTACTAAACCAAAAAGACCACAAGACCTTATTTGGTATTAAATTTTTTTTCAAGCATTTCAAAAGCTTTATCGCGAGCAGCATGTAGTTCAACGTCGCTTGTTTTTCTTTTTGAAGAGCCTTTTAGTTGAGCTAGCTTTTTCAATACCTCTTCTTTTTCTAATTCAGAAAGCTTTTCTCTGATTGCATCTCTAATAAATTCCGTTCTAGTGCTGTACCTGTGCTCTTCTAACTTTTGGTCTAATTCTTTCAAAAACTTATCTTCCATCTTAATAGTTATTGCTTGCATGGTATTACTTAGTATATACAATGTAATATATAAAACTTTCGCTTTTTAACGGAAAACAGTCCATAAATTCTTGTTCCTAAGGTGCCGCTTCGCTTGAGGCATTTCTATTCCCAAATTTCATAAACCCCAGGCTGCATGAAAACCTTCTCTGTCTGCACGGCAATCCCCTTTTCTCCGAGCATTTCTTCTGAGCTCATTTTTGCAATGCCTAAAGCGACTAACTCATGCTTTAAAGTCATAATAGCAACAATATCCTCTTTGTTTATCTTATCATTCAACTTGCTTATTCCAGGCACTTTCAAATCAACACCATGGCAAATGCTTTCAACAGTTGTGTCAAAAACCCATACTTTAGGAAGGTGATTGACTCCATTTTCAACAGGCTGTATAACTTTCCTTAGAAATTTCCCAGTGGCATGTGAGCGAGTGAGCTCACTCGCATTCGACTTCTCCTCTTTCCAAAAATAATAAGCGTCAATAAGCTCTTGGAGAGTGAATGAAGTTGACCCATCAAAAGGGCCTGCTTTGGTTCTTCTGAGCTCTGCCATGTGCGCTCCTGCGCCTAGTTTTTTCCCAATATCGTGTATAAATTTCCTTATATAAGTTCCTGCTTCTGTCCCGACTTTGAATAAGATATCTTTGCTGTCAATTTCAAGAATTTCAAGATAATAAACTGTTCTTGTCCTCAATTGCCTTTTGACAGAGCTTTTTAACGGAGGCATTTGCTGTATTTTACCAAGAAAATGTTTTTGTATCGTTTCTCTTAGCTTGTTTTCTTCAACCTCTTTATGCAGGTGCATTATTGCAACGTACTCCTTTCCTGCTGTTAGAAGAGTCTGTACAAGTCTTGTTGCCCTGCCTAATGCTACTGGAAGAACACCTGTGACAGCCGGGTCTAAGGTTCCAGAGTGACCGCTTTTATTTATGTGCAGTATTTTTTGGACATAATCAGAAACCTGGTGGCTTGTAGGGCCTTTTGGCTTGTCTATGTTTACAATGCCATAATTAATTATTTCTTCTGTTTTCCTGTTTTCAGGACTGCAGCCATATTTTTCGTCTGTCTCTGCTTCTTTTCTAACCAAAATTTTTCTTTCTATTTTTTCAAATGGCAATGAGTTTTTCATAAAGAATTAGAAATCTTGATGGGTTTAATAAGGTTATTTGTTTTACCGATTTACTAAAATGTACAAACCCCTGTCCTTCATCAACCCTCTTTTAATGAAAGTTCCTTTTAACCCAAACCTTTTTACAATGTTCAAAACTTTACCAATATCGAATAAGCCAAGCTCGTGGGTTTCTGAAAAATAATTAATCTTGCCTTTTTCTCCAATTAGATAGCACATTTCTGCCAGCATTAATCCATTTTTTATTCTTGATGTTCCGATTCTAGCGACTTTCACATTTTTTCCGTCATAAATGTTCATGTATAAGTGATTAGGCTTAAATTCCGAGTTCGTGATAAACCCCTCAATAATCACAACACCGCCATTTTTTAAATGCTTGTAAAAATTTTTTATTGCTCTTTCCAGATTTTGGTATGTCTTTACGTAAGCGATTGAGCCAAAAAGGCATATTATAACATCAAATTTTTTATTGAGCTTGAAATTCGTCATATTGCCCTTTTCAAATACAGCTCTCTTTATTTTCTTTTTTGCTATTTTTAGCATTTCATTATTTATGTCAATTCCGGTACAGGAAAAATTGCTTTTTAAATATTTCAAATGCTCTCCTGTTCCGCAGGCAACATCAAGGAGTTGATTTCCTTGGGATTTTTTGTATTTGGAAATCAATTTTTTAATTTTAACAGCATCTTTTTTGTAATCCTTCCAAGAATAAATAAAATCATAATATTTTGCAAGCTTTTTGTAAAGCAGTTGTTTTTCCATAATTTAACAAAGAAATAACGACTATAAAAAACTTCTTATTCAAACGCTTCTCGGCGCTGTCGGCCTTGCTTCCTGCAGCTTCGGCTTTGCAGGCATTTTGGGGGCATGCGCTTTAGGATGCTCTTTCTTCAATTCCTTTATTTCCTGCTCTTCTATCTTCTTTGCTTCCTCTGCTTTTTCCTCTTTTATTTCTTCCATCTTTTCTTCCGCTTTCTCTGCAGGCTTTTCTTCAGCTTTTGCCTCTTTTTCTTCCTTCTTTGCTGTTTTTTTCTTTTCCTCAGCTTTTGGAATTTCTTTTGGCGCATCAACCAATTCAACAAAAACCTTCCCTTTGTCATCTTTGACTGCATTGACTTTTACATGATGCGGAGGGTTTTTCGCGCCATGGTTCCATATTTTTAGGTTAAGGTATTTTCCAATAAGGACATTCTCTGATTTCATGTGCTTTGAGATGAATTCCCTGACTGTTTTTACTGCTTTGTTTGCCTTCCTGAAAAGAGGCACTTTCAAAGTCTCCCTTCTAAGCGGAATGTTATAAATCCTTTCCAATACTGTTTTTGAGGTTTCTTCTTTCTTTGCCATTTAAAATTTATTTTTGTTTTAAAATTGTTCAAATTTTTATTATGCCTTCGTCTTTGTCCTTCTCCAGCTTCTCTTCAGCTTTGTGTGCCTGCCGGGATGGATTCTTCTTGTCTTGCCGTATATTTTTGGC
>JACPMS010000083.1 GCA_016185875.1 Candidatus Woesearchaeota archaeon
ACAGTCATTGTTGATGAAATCCATTTATTGAACGACCACGAAAGAGGCCCTACATTGGAAATATTATTGACTATCCTTAAGCAACTTCTAAAAAACGCCCAATTTATCGGATTAAGCGCGACAATAGGCAATGCAGAGGAGCTTGCTGAATGGCTTAATGCAGACTTGGTTGCTGATGAATGGCGTCCAGTGAAGCTGCATAAAGGGATTTATTTTGAAGGAAAGGTAGAGTTTTACTAAGCCAGCCCCAGATTCCTAATTATAACTTCAGATTCAAAAGCCTCTAAATCACCATATTTCTGCCCTGTGCCTAAAAACAGGATAGGCTTTTTAGTGACATAAGAAACAGAAACAGCAGCACCGCCTTTCTCGTCTATATCTGCCTTTGCAAGAATGATGCCATCAATGCCAACTGCCTCATTGAAAGTTTTTGCCTGCTCAACGCAGTCATTTCCAGTTATGCTTTCCCCTACGAAGATTTTCAAGTCGGGCTTTGCAACCCTGATTATTTTTTTCATCTCATCAATCAAATTGATATTGCTGTGCATTCTTCCTGCAGTGTCAATCAAAACAACATCAATGCTTTTTGCCTTTGCGTGCTTTATTGCGTCAAACGCAACTGCAGCAGGGTCGGAGCCATAGTCATGTTTTATCATCTTTATTCCTATTTTGTCAGCATGCTGCTGCAACTGCTCAATTGAGGCTGCCCTGAAAGTGTCAGAAGCTGCAAGAACGCAAGAAATGTTTTTGCCTTTGAGCATGCTTGCAATCTTGGCAATGCTTGTTGTTTTTCCGGAGCCGTTTATCCCGAAAAAAGCAATGACATAAGGCTTTTCCTTTTTATTATTTATTTCATCAATTAAATCAATATTGCTGCCTTGAAATAATCTTTCAATCGAATTCTTCAGTGTTGTTGCGACAGTATCTTCCACCTTTGTTCTCCTTATAGGCTTGTCCACCAACTGCCCTTTCAAGTCATTTTTTATTTGTTCAATGACTTCAATTGCAACATTGTTTTCCATCAATGCCAATTGCAAATCCCAGAATAATTTTTCAAACTGCACAGTATCAATCTTTGTTGTTGTTATCTTTTCTGTTATAGTAGCGAAGAAGCCTTTTTTAGATTCTTCCTTTTGCACAACTATTTTTGGAGCTTCTTCAGTTACTGATTTTTTTTCTATTTTTTTAATTGGATACTCATGAACTTTTTTTGTTGGATGTTTTAGTATTTCCTTTTTTGCATCTTCAAAATTCTTTTCATAAGTTTTTTGACTTTTTTCATAAAATTCTTTATCATAATGCATCTTTTCAGTTTTTTGATAAAACTCTGGAATATTGCTTCCACCTATTTCTTTGTCTTTAATTGTTTTTGTAAGTGCCTCAATTTCAGGTTTTTTTTCTTCGATTGGTTTTTTCCCTGTTATTTCTTTTTCTTCAATAATCTCTTTTTCTTTGCCAGCAAATTTTTCCTTTAATTTGGCAAAAAATCCTTTTTCTTCCTTCTGGGCTTCTGCAGGTTTTTCTATTAATTTCTCCTCTGCTTTGCCTTCCTTCTCTATGCCCTCAGAAATCTTTGATATGGCGCTTTTCAGCTTGTCTTTCAGGAATTTGAACATTTTTTATTAGTTCTTTGATTGTTTTTACCATTCAGTTTGGCTGGTATTTTAAACCAAGAAATTCACCCTTCGGATGCCGCTTTTTGCAGCTGCATTTCGAGCTGTGCGGCATGCTCCACCAGTCTGTCAAGCTCTTCTGCCATCTGCTTTTGTATTTTTTTTATTTCTTCCATCTGGTTTTGTATGAGTTTTTTCGTTGAGGCTATGTCTTTTTTAATAGCAACATTCGCGCCTACGTTTACGAGCAATTCCGATGTGTCCTTTACGCTGGCTTTTGCGAAAATGCCCGAGCTTAACGGCACAAATATCTCTTTCCCCTCTTCGATTTTGTTGAACTCGTCAAGAGAGTTGCTTGTCACGTTCAGGTCAATAAGCTGATGGGTTATCATTTCCAGTTGCTTCTGCAATTGCTTGATGTGCTGGTCAAGCATCTGGAATTCCATGTACAGTTCCTGCATTTTTTTTTCTTTACCTTCCATGCTACTTCAGCTTCCTCTCCAGTTCCCTGTACATTTTTTCATATACTACGCCCATTGGCAGCCCTTCATGGGTCCTTTTTATGGTTTCTGCCAGCAAAGGCGCAATTGACAAAACTTTAAGCTTGCTTATCATTTTTTCCTTGGGCATTTCTATTGTGTTTGTCACAACAACTTCCTTGAGCTTGGATTTTGAAATTCTCTCCATTGCCGGATGCGATAAAACGCCGTGAGTTGCGAATGCGTACACTTCTTTAGCTCCAAACCTCATCAGAATATTTGCCGATTCTGTTATTGAGCCTGCAGTGTCAATTATGTCATCAACTAAAAAAGCGGACTTGCCTTTTACATTGCCTATCACATTATGCACCTCTGCAACATTAGGCTCTGGCCTTCGTTTGTCTACGATGGCAATAGGGGCATTAAGCACTTTTCCAAAGGTTCTTGCTCTTGCAGCCCCTCCTGCATCAGGGCTCACAATGACAATGTACCTGAATTTTTTCCTTGCGATGTAGTCTGCAAATAAGGGCACAACCTCAAGATTGTCGCTTGGTATGTCAAAAAATCCCTGGACTTGAGGAACATGCGAATCGAACATTATCACCCTGTCAACTCCGGCAGTCTGAATCATGTTTGCAACTAGCTTTGCTGTAATCGGCTCCCTTGGCTTAGTTTTTTTGTCCTGCC
>JACPMS010000002.1 GCA_016185875.1 Candidatus Woesearchaeota archaeon
ACAGCTGCTTTTGGAATTGATTTCCTGATTTTTGGAGTTGGCATATATATCGCATTTTTTTATAAATCCCTATCCCAAGGGCTAAAAAAAGAATTCGGGGAAATAGACTTGTCAAAATTTGATGACGAAGAAAAAAAGGTGTATGGAATAATAAGGGACAAAGAAGGCTCGGCTTACCAAACAGATTTAATAAAGGAAACAGGCTTCAGCAAAGTTAAGGTGACAAGGATATTAGACAAGCTTGAAACAAAAGATGTTTTGGAAAGGAAAAGGAGGGGAATGACAAATATTATTGTGTTGAAATAATTCAGGCTTTTTCTTATTGAAACTAGTTTCATCATTACTTTAA
Organism: Candidatus Woesearchaeota archaeon; assembly: GCA_016185875.1. Classification (GTDB taxonomy): domain Archaea; phylum Nanobdellota; class Nanobdellia; order Woesearchaeales; family GW2011-AR4. The sequence goes on from JACPMS010000002.1 coordinate 350, forward strand.
AAAGGTGTTTCAAACTGCTTCTTGATATGGAAAACTTTGAAAAATTAGCTGCAGGGTTGCTGATAGCCACATTATTGGTCATGGGATTGAACGCATTCCAGATAAGCCAGCTGAAAGGCAGTACAAATTTAATAACCGCTAATTCAGTAATGGAAAACAAAGCTGTAGAAAGTGTTGAAAGCAAATCAGTTAAAAGCGGTTCATTGCCTGATGTGATCCCCAAAGGAGTGCCTAAAATTTATGGCGTGGAATTGGGAGTAAGCTATGATGATGTCTCTTCCTCAAATACGCAAAAGGCAGATGAAACAATAAGTAAATTAGGTGTTTTGGACAAGCAGCTAAGCTTAGGCGGAAAGGATCTGGAAAGGTACATTGCAGTTGCAAGCCAGATGAGCTGCGAGTACTGCTGCGGGGTTGACTCAATAATCTTCAGCAACGGAAATGCTGCATGCAGCTGCCAGCACAGCTTTGCAATGAGGGGCTTGGCCAAGTATTTGATAAAAAATCATGGGAATGAATACTCAAATGATGAAATACTGGAAGAATTAGGCAAGTGGAAAACATTGTTCTTTCCAGGCGCAATGGCGGAAAAAGCAAGAATACTGCAGGAAAGGGGCATAGAGCTTAATTACATAAATCTTGCATCAAACAAATACAGAGGCGTCGAAAATTAGTGAGATGCGAGTGAGCTCGTAGCGAACTCGCTCACATTCGACTGATTTTCGGGTATGTTCGTAAACTCAGAGGTGTTGAAAATGGAAACTAAAGAAGATATTGGAATAAATGAAGGAAAGCAGCATGATTGCTGCAAACATAAATCCAAAAGCTCAAATCTAAAAAATTATGTGCTGTTTGGAATGATTGCTATTGTGTTGCTTATTTCCATAGTGCAGTCTTTCCAAATTAAGGCGTTGAAAGCGGGATTTACAGGGAATGTAGTTAAAGGCAACGGACTTGACATGAGCGGCTGGACAGAGGACGAAAAGATGCAATACGAGCATCATGGAACGCTTCCAGCAGGATCGCAAAGCTCAAAACAAGCATCCCAGGTGGGAAGTTGCTAGCAATTAAAAAATATTTTTTGATTTTTGCAGTATTATTGATTAATTTGATTCCTTCTGTGCATGCGCATTGCCCAATATGCACTGCTGCTGTAGGCGCTGCTGCTGTTTCAGCAAAATATTATGGATTGGATGGAAGCATTATTGGGTTGCTTATAGGCGCATTCGGAATTTCAACAGGCCTGTGGATTGGGCTGAAAGCCAAGAAATATTTTAGATTTCAACTGCCTTTGATTGTTTTAGCGTCTTTTTTACTGACTCTTGTGCCATTATTGTTCGTAGACAAAAGCCCTGTTTATCTGCCGCTGCTGCTGTTTGGACAGCCAGGCTCTCTTTTGAACAAGGTTTACTGGGTTAATAAGATACTTTTTGGAGGAATTATTGGTGGCTTAATTACTTCAGTTGCTTTTTATCTTCACATTTACATCAAAAGGGTTAATGGCAAGGTACTATTCCCATTTCAAGGAGTAGTAATTACTTTCGTTTTTCTCCTCATATCCAGTTTAGGATTGTATTTCGCTTATGGTGGCTAGCATGGAAGACGAAGTCAAGAAATGGATAATAAAAATTGAAGAAGCAAAGAAAGGCAGTGTAGATTTATCTCGAGATGAGGACCTAAGCATAGCCCTGATGAATTTAATAAGCCTGGAAGAGCATTTTTATTTCACGGCAATGAAGACAAGCGATCAGAAATACCTGGAGATGCTGAATTCTGTAAGGGAATTGAGGAAAAGCCTGCTGGCAAAAATAGTGACAGACCCAAAAGGAGAAGAATGGTGCATAAGCAAGCACTTGCTTGCGTCAAGCATGCGCCTAATCGAAGTTGGTACAAAAGAGCTTTCTAAAAATAACGAAAAAGAAGCCAATATGTTCTTTAAATCTGCTTTTAACCTTTACTCCCTTTTCTTTGCTATTAATATGAAGATGATAGATGCCAAAAATTTAGAGACGGATTTTGAAAAACAGGAAAATAAGGATGGAATGTTAAACAAATTTTCAGCTATAATAAAAAAAATTGTTGATTGCTGCAAAGAATAAGTATTTATATGGCAATTGTCTGTTGTTCTTATCGTAGATAAAATGAGGCTTGCAACAATCCTATTGATTTTATTATTGATTATTGTCAATTACGGATGCACAAACACAGCAACTCTTGAGTCAAAAACAAAATCTGTTAAGGAAGATTTAAGCCAAGTAACAACAATAGGCACAAGAATTGGGAATATGCCTCCTGATTTTACCGTTGTAACAACAGACGGCAAAGCCATAAGGCTCAGCGATTTTGCAGGGCAAAAAAAGCCTGTAATTGTTTATTTCATGGCAACATGGTGCCCTTACTGCGCTGAAGATTACCAGGCACTGTCAAAAGCCTATCCTGAATACGAGAAAAATATCAGCTTCTTGTCAATCAGCCTTGACTTAAGCGAAGACCTTAACCTTTTGAGGGAGTACAGGAAAAAATACCCAAAACTGCAAAATACAATGTTCGCATCTGGGCAGGCAGGCATACTTGCGGATTACGGCATTACAAAAACAACGACAAAGTATGCAATCGCAAGAAACGGGGCAATCTTGTATGCAGCAATCGGCGTTTTCAGCGAAGAGCGGTGGAAGGCTTTGCTTGAGGAATTGTCAAAATAGGCATTCGGTTTCTTCAGTCAAAAGGCATTCACTTCCCATTATAATTCTTCGCGCAGTGAGAGCAGCAAAATTTCATCAATTTTCCCCTAACTTTTTTTGCATGCCCTCCAGAATAAATCTTGCATCCGCACGGGCACACTGCAAGCCTTGGCTCTATGGCTATGTTAATCAAGTCGCCAAACTTATTGAACATCTGATGGGTGAATTTCCTTCCCTCTTGAGTCAAGTGATAAACTTTCTTGTCCCTGTTGCCTATTTTGTCAAATTTGATTAATTTGTTTTTTCTTAAGGAGCTCAGGAAAGGGTAGACATTGCTGGCGCTTATCTTTCTCCCCAGCTTCGGCTCCAATTCCTTTATCAGCTCATAGCCGTGCTTTGGCCCATGCGCAAGGAGGCACAAAGTGTAGAAATTCAGCATGTTTGTTATTTTGACATTTGGCATATTAAGCACAAGAATATTCAAATATAAATAACTTTCTATTTTTGACATATCGGATTTTGATATAAATAGAAAAGTTTAAATAGTTGCTTTGGTGATACGTTGGATAGTATGCATTTGAGGTTATAATATGAAAAGGCTGGAAGGAAAAGTTGCAATTGTGACAGGCTCTGACAGGGGCATTGGAAAAGGCATTGCAATTGCTCTTGCAAAAGAAGGCTGCAAAGTTGTTGTCAACAGCCACAAAAAAAGCAAGGAAGGTGAAGATGCTGTCAACGAGATAAAAAAACTGGGGAGCGATGCTGTTTTGGTTGTCGCAGATGTGTCAAAAGAAAATGACACAAGAAATATGATTAAAAAAACAGTTGATAAATTCGGGAAACTTGACATTATTGTTAATAATGCTGGAATCTTAGTTTCAGGAACCATAACGGACTTGACAGAAAAGGATTGGGACAGGCAGCTGGATGTCAATTTGAAAGGCGTTTTTTTGTGCACGAAGTATGCTGTGCAGCAGATGGTGAAGCAGGGCAAAGGAGGCAGGGTAATTAACATTTCCTCAATTGCAGGCTTGGTTGGCTTTCCTGGCATCAGCGCTTACTGCGCACCAAAAGGCGGAGTTACAGAGTTGACAAGGGAAGTTGCCCTTGACTGCGCAAAATATGGAATCACTGTAAATGCAATAGACCCTGGGGTTATAATGACTGACATGACAAAAGATATGCTTAGCGATCCCGCGACAAAAAAGTCGTTTATGGAGAATACTCCTATAGGAAGGGTTGGCCAGCCAGAGGACATAGGAAATGCTGCTGTGTTCCTTGCTTTAGATGAATCCAGCTTTGTAACAGGCCATAATTTGGTTGTAGATGGGGGTTGGACAGCGCGATAAAGTAAAAATGTACCAATATAAAAAAGAAGTTGGGATGAGCTATGCAGAAGCAGTTGCAAGAGCAAGAGAAGAACTCCAAAAAGAAGGATTCGGGGTGCTTACTGAAATAGACGTGAAAGCCACATTAAAGAAAAAGCTTGATGTTGATTTTGATGATTATATTATTTTAGGCGCATGCAACCCGCCAATGGCTCATAAGGCATTGCAGGCAGAGCAGGACCTTGGATTGATGCTGCCATGCAACATGATTGTCTATGCAAAAAAAGGCAAGACTTTTGTTGCTGCAATAAAGCCAACTATGCAAATGGAGAAAATAAGGAATCCAAAGCTTAATGGCATTGCTGTTCAAGTCGAGGAAAAGCTAAAAAGGGTTGTTGATTCAATTTGAAGGAGGAAACAAAATGGGAAAAGGAAAGAGCAAAGGATGCTGTTAGGCATTAATTTGGAGAAATAAAATCAAAATGGAAAGTTTATGTAGTTGTGGAATTAAATGCACTTGTGGAGAAGTGGAAAGCATTAACAATTACTTATATGGGATTGAGTATGCTGATTTCAGCATGATTTCAGATTTTATGGACAAATGAGGTGGTCAAAGTGGAAAAGGTAAATCCAAATGTTGTTGCTTTGTCGCTCGGCATTACAGCGTCTATACTTTATGTGATATGCTTGATTGCTGTGGCTATTTTGCCAATTCAGACGATGGTTCCATTAGTGAATAATTTAATACACAGCGTTGACTTTACCGGTATGATGACAAAGAATATTAGCTTTGCAGGTTCGATAATAGGCGTGCTTGCCTGGTTTTTAATTGCTATGGCAACAGGCTACATCTATGCTTTTGTGTATAATTGGGTTGGAGAAAAATTTTAGGATGGTTTGATGGAAAACAAAAACGACAAATTTGCATTGATAGGGCTATCAGCCAGCGGATTGCTTTTGGGTTTTTACCTAGTGGTTGCTTCTTTGCTGGGAGGATTTTCTTTTGCAATTGACAATTTTGTCAAATTATGGTACTGGATGATACCTTTGATTGTTGGTTTTGGGGTTCAGATAGGCATGTTCTTTTACGTTAAAGAAGAGATGCATAAAAAAGCCACAGCTCAAGCTGCCGCATCTGCAGGAGTTTCAACAACCTCAATGATTGCCTGCTGCGCGCATCACATTGCCGACATCGCTCCTTTTCTTGGCATAACAGCTCTTGGATTGTTTCTCACAAAATATCAATCAACATTTCTCCTGGCAGGAATATTTTCAAATGCGCTTGGAATAACTTATATGGCAAGTCTGATGAACACTAAAATTTCAAAATCAAAAATTAAAGCAATATTATATTCGCTGCTTGTTTTCTCAATTATTGCTGTTTTTGCATCTTATTACTTTATCTCAAAAAATAACAATGCGAATGGAGTAAATCAAGATACTAAACAATCTGCTTTCCAAACGTTAGTTAGCAATGAAAACAATGTGGAATTTCAAGTGACTCCAATAAGCCCTTCAGAATTCCAGATTGCAATCGATACCCATTCAGTTGAGCTTGATTTTGATTTGGCAGGGGTTTCGGCTTTGTATGATGATTTTGGAAATACCTATAAACCATTGAAATGGGAAGGCTCTGCTCCAGGCGGCCACCACAGAAACGGGATTTTAAAGTTTTCAGAAATAAACAAAAATACAAAATCCATCAAGTTGGTTATAAATGACGGAACAGAAAGAGAATTTAGATGGAATATAAAATAAAGGAGGCAAAAAAGATGAAGCAAAATTTAGGCAAGGTTGACAGGGTTTTAAGATTTGGACTAGCATTCTGGTGGCTTGGGCCTTGGGCTCCGCAATACAGTGCCGAACTGGCAAACTGGCTTGTATTTGCAGTGGGCTGGATTGCTCTTGCAGAGAGCTTTTTCGGCTGGTGCTGGCTGCATAATTTGTTTGGGATAGACAATAAAAACCAATAGCCAAAGCAATTGCTGGCAATATAGCCATTCACTGTTAATTAAAAATGGAGGAATTTGACGTAATCATTGTTGGAGCAAGCTTTGCAGGGTTAGCAGTAGCTAGCAAACTACAAGGAAATACATTGATTATAGACAGAAAAGAAATCGGAACAAATGTTACTTCTGCATGCGGCACGATTGTTAAGTTTTTGGAAAGCATTGGTTGTGAAAGCTCTATACTGCAGACATTTGGCACTGCAGCTTTGCACACAGAAAACAAAGAGCACCATTTACCGCTTGCAGATGAATTTTGCACAATAGATTACTGGAAATTTTGCAATGAATATTTCAAGCAGAGCAATGCAGAATTCAGGAAAGAGAATGTGATTGGAATGAAAAACGGCTTAATCAAAACAGACAAGAGCATTTACAAAGCAAAATTTTACGCTGATTGCAGCGGATGGAGCGCAGTTCTCGCAAATTCAATAGTCAAAGATTTTGTAGACAAAGATAAGCTTAGTATTGCAATAGAAACCGAAATACCATACGAAGACAATTTGCTGAGGTTTTTTATTGATGACAAAATTGTTGAGAATGGTGCAGGATGGCTTTTTCCAGCTGGAGCGAACTCAAGATTTGGAGTTGGAAGCTATGGAAAAAATCCCAAGATAAACAAATGCCTGAAAGATTTCGTAGAAAGCTATGGGCTTAAGGTTGGAAGTGTTCACGGCAATTGCATACCATACGGGCTTAGGGAACCTGTCATAGACAATATTTTTTTAGCTGGAGATTCAGTTGGCAATGTTTTGCCTTTAACTGCAGAGGGAATAAGGCCTGCAATAAGGGCTGGAACTTTTTGCGGCGATATCATAAACAAGGTACTCAAATCACAAATCAAATTGAGCGAAGGTGTGCAAAAATACATGCAATTCTCCTTTAAAAACAAAAAATATTATGATTATTTGGCAAGGCTGCAAAGAAGAATGCTCAATCCTTCAAATTCAAGAATCAATTTTATGTTTAAACTGCTGTCAATAAACCCAGTTGCATCATTTGCATTGAGAAAATACGAGTCTATATAAAAATGGCTAAAGACCCAGTTTGCGGAATGGAAATTGATGAGAAGAAAGCTAAATTCAGTACTGTGAAGAACGGCAAGAAGCATTATTTCTGCAGCAGGAATTGTTATAATAAATTCAATGAAAAACCAGCATCGACTAAAAAAACAATAAATAAAGATTCAATAAAAATAAAATCTGAAAAATCTGAGGACAATATCCAAAAAACGACAATTGCAATTTCTGGAATGCACTGCGCAACATGCGCCCAGACTATTGAGAAGGCTCTCGCAAAAACAAAAGGCGTGCTCAAGGCATCTGTTAATTTCGCCTCTGAAAAGGCAAATGTGGAATTTGATAAGAATGTGACAGATGGCAATTCGCTAAAAAATATCATCAAAAAAACCGGGTATAAAGTAATAGAGCAACACCAGGAAACCGGCAATGCAGCAGAAGTAAAATTAAAAGTGATTGGAATGGACAATCCGCACTGTGTAGGCACAGTTGGTGATGCGCTTAATCTTCTAAGTGGGGTAATTTCAAGGGAATTGTATGTCAACCAGAACGCATTCATCAGGTATGACCAAACATTGACCAGCCTTGAGGAAATTAAAAAAATAATCAAAAAAGCCGGCTACGAGCCAATAGAGGTTTCAGG
>JACPMS010000072.1 GCA_016185875.1 Candidatus Woesearchaeota archaeon
TATGACAAAAAAATCGAGGTTTATGGTGATGCATCAACCTTTGGGTTCAGCAACTTGCTTGACGAGATAGAGAAAAGGGAGTGGTACGACAGGTTTAATCCCAGGTTTTTGGAGTAAAATCAACCGCCCATCGGCAATTTCCCGCCAAACTTCTTCATTAATTTTGAAATATCACCCTTGCTGCCCTTGAACATCTTGACCATCTTTTTTGATTGCTTGTATTGTTTTATTAAATCCCTTATTTCACTTGTTGGAATTCCAGAACCTCTCGATATTCTTTCTGTTCTGCTTGAATCCACAATTTCAGGATCTTCTAACTCCTCCTTGGTAAAGCTGCTCATCGCTATTTTCCATTTCTTCAATTTCCCTTCCTGAACCTGCAGCATTTCCTTTGGCAGCTTTAGCTGTGAAAAGCCAGGTATCATTTCAACAATCTGCGATAAAGGGCCCATCTTGCTCATCGCTTCCATCTGCTCGTACAAGTCAATCAAATTAAACTCTCCCTTCAGAAATCTTTTGCCTAAATCTTCTGCATCCTCTACTTTTATCACTTCTTTTGCCTTTTCCAGCAGCGCTTCCAAGTCACCCATTCCGAGCATCCTAGAAACAAATCCTTCTGGGTTGAATTGCTCAAGGTCGTCAATTTTTTCCCCTAAGCCGATGAACTTTATTGGCGCTCCGGAAACAGCGCACGCTGTCAAAGCCCCTCCGCCTCTTGCAGTGCCGTCCATTTTTGACACAACAATTCCAGTAATTCCGCAGCTTTTGTGGAACTGCTCAGCCTGCTTTTGGGCAGCCTGCCCTATATCTGCAGAAATCACAAGCAGATTTTCGTTTGGCTTTATCTCCTTATTCACTTCTTCAATTTCAATAATCAGATCATGGGAAAGAGCGTCCCTTCCTGCAGTGTCAATAATTAGAACGTCGAAATTTTTGCATTCGTCCCTGGAATTTTTCCATATTTCCAGTGGGTCCTTGATTTTTTTATCCGAAAAAACCTTTACGTTTGCATGCTTTGCCACTTGCTCAATCTGCTCCATTGCAGCTGGGCGATGGATATCCAAACCCACTAACGCGACTTTAAAGCCCCTTTTTGTGTAGAACTTAGCAAGCTTTCCTGCTGTTGTTGTCTTCCCCGAGCCGAACAGGCCGACAAGCATTATTTTGAACGGCTTTTGCTTGACTTCTATTTTATGCTGCTCTCTGCCAAGGAAATTAACAAGTTCCTCATAAACAATATTGATGAGCTGCTCTTTTTTTGTCAGCCCTCTTGGAGCTTCTTCCTCAAGAGCCCTTTTTTTTATTTTTTCAGTCAAATCAAAAACAAGCTTCACATTGACGTCTGCCTGAAGCAATGCCCTTTGAATGTCTTTTATTAATTCATTAATCAGATTCTCATCTACAAAAAGCGATTTTGCTATTTTTTGCAGAGTATTTTTTAATGAGTCGCTTAGCTTTTCGAGGACCATAAGGAAGAAATAGGAATTATGCTTATTTAAAAATATTTGGGATAGTCACAGCTCAACCTTAATCTTTTTCTCCTCAACATTCTTCAAAACTTTTTCCATTAAATCCTTAACTTTAACATCAAAATAAACCTTATTGTCAAGAGTTCTGACTGCAACAGCCTTGTTCTTTTCCTCTTTTTCCCCAACTGTCAGAATTAAAGGTATTTTTTGCAATTGCGCTTCCCTCACTTTGTAGCCCACGCTCTCTGTCCTTGCATCAACTTCAATTCTTATATTATTTTTTTCAAATTCTTCTTTAATGATATTTGCATATTTTTCAAACCTGTCGGCAACTGTCAGAATCCTCGCTTGGAGAGGAGCGAGCCACAACGGGAACTTTCCTGCGAAATGCTCTATTAAAATCCCGAAAAACCTTTCAATTGAGCCATAAATAACCCTGTGTATGATTACAGGCCTGTGCTTTGAATTGTCCTCTCCAACGTAATGCAGGTCAAATTTTTCCGGCATCTGGAAATCCACCTGGATAGTTGCGCACTGCCAGCTTCTTCCCAAGACATCCTTAATGTGGAAGTCGATTTTCGGCCCATAAAATGCTCCTGCTCCTTGATTTATTTTAAAGTTGATATTTTTTGATGTTAATGCGTCTTTCAGTGACTGCTCTGCAACCTCCCATATTTCATCGCTGCCCATTGCTTTTTCCGGCTTTGTCGACAGCTCAACATGATACTCAAACCCGAATATTTTGTAGACATAGTCTGCCAATTCAATGACTCTCATGACTTCCTCCTTGATCTGAGAGGGCATTGAATAAATGTGCGCATCATCCTGGGTAAAGCTCCTGACCCTGAACAGTCCGCTTAAAACGCCGCTCAGCTCATGCCTGTGCACCAAGCCGTATTCTGCCAGCCTGAGCGGAAATTCCTTGTAGGAATGGAATGCCTCCTTATAAACAAGAATTGAGCCAGGGCAATTCATCGGCTTAACTGCAAAATCCTGCTCTTCAATCCTTGTGAAATACATTGCATCTTTGTAGTGCTCCCAATGCCCGCTCTGCTCCCATAATTTTTTATTTAAGATAATCGGGGTTTTGATTTCCTTGTAGCCATTTTTTTCGTGAAGCTTTCTTGAAAAATCCATCAGCTCATTTACTATAAGCATGCCTTTTGGGTGGAAAAACACAAATCCAGGGCCTTCCTCATGAATGCTGAACAAGTCCAATTGCTTGCCTAGTTTCCTGTGGTCCCTTTTTTCTGCTTCTTCCTGCTGCTTTAGATACTCGTCCAGCTCCTTCTTTGTTGGGAATGCCAAGCCATAAATTCTTGTAAGCTGGGGGTTTTTTTCATTTCCGCGCCAATAAGCTCGTGCTATCTTTGTTAATTTAAAACTCTCGGGCTTTACTATTTTCATGCTTGGCACATGGCCCCCCCTGCATAAATCCCAGTAGTTTCCTGACTTGTAGAATGAAACTTTCCTGTTGCCTTTTGAAAATTCGTCAATAAGCTCGTGCTTGAACGGATTATCCGGATATTCTTTTTTTGCCTCTGCAGCACTAAGCTCATGCCTTTCAAACCCGTCCCATTCTGGCAGTATCTGTCTCATTTTGCGCTCTATTTTTCCCAGGTCTTCTTCAGAAATAGGCTTTGAAAATTCAAAATCATAATAAAACCCGTTTTCAATTGCTGGCCCTATTGTCCTTTTTGCATCCGGCCAGATTTCCATAACTGCTGCTGCCAGAAGATGCGCAGCGCTATGGCGCAATGCCTCCAACCCTTCTTCATCATTCAAGGTTATAATCTGCAATGCTGCATCTTCGTTTATTGGAATATCCAAATCTTTCAAAGTGCCGTTTATTTTTGCTGCCACAGCGTCTTCTGCAAGACGCCTCCCGATGCTTTTCGCGATTTCCGCTGCGCTTGTGCCTTTTGGAAAATCCCTTACGCTCCCATCGGGCAATGTTATTTTGATGTGAATCATTTTTATTCCCAATTTTTAATTTTTTATAAATTTTTGGTTTGAAGCAGAAAAATATAAAATATTTTAAGAAACAATGGGCAGCCTTTAGGCTGTTGTAGTGGTTGTAGAAGTAGTTAATAAAGTGAATGCAAAATTAAAGGATAATTTTTGGTTCATGGATATGATTGCGGGGAGGATATATTTAAAGTTTTCTTTTTACGGCAGCAAAATCGCAACATTTAAATATAATAAAATTAATAAAGCTAAAATAATCATTATTTTTACTAAAACTATTAATTTTAATAATGGACGCAAAATTCATAGGCAGGGCCAAGCTGACAAAGCAGGGACAGTTGACGCTTCCCCAGGAAGGCAGGCAGGACTTAAAAATAGGCTCAAAATGCGAAGTTTACTGGTACAGGCTCAATGACGTGCTGGTTTTGGTCAAGGATTTAGTCAACCCAAAGGAGCTGGCAGCTTTTGTATTCAACAAAAAAAAGAGGAAACAATAAAAAATGGCGATGCTTCCTTTTCAGAGGCCTTTTGGACTGTGGGCATTGGCAGCAGTCGCTGTTTTCATTATTCTTTACTTGAGGAGGCCCAAGCCACAAGAAAAAATCATTCCCTCTCTCATGTTCATCATGCAGGACAGCAAGAGGTCAAAGCAATACGCGTTTTTCCAGAAATTGATGACAAACCTGCTTTTCCTGCTGCAGCTGCTTTCAATTCTTGGCTTGTCATTGGTTGCAGCTGCGCCGTTTGTGAAACTGAAGTATGA
>JACPMS010000078.1 GCA_016185875.1 Candidatus Woesearchaeota archaeon
ACACAAAGATTAAAAGGCTTGAGGGAAGTTTTATGGTCTTGGGTGATGAGGAAGAAAGCAATATTCCCTTGCATAGAATTAAAAAAGTTATGAAAAATGATGCTGTTGTTTGGGAAAGGAAATGAAAATTCAATGACGAAAGAACACATTAAATAAAAAATCATTAAAAATGGAATCAATAAAAATTAAAAAATAATCAAAATAAGATGGAAATCAATTATAATGAACTTGGATTTAAATGCGGGCTTGAGTGTCATCAACAGCTGGAAGGCAAAAAACTATTCTGCAATTGCCAAACTCTGAATTCCGACAAAGAGCCAGACATAAAGGTTGAGAGAAGATTAAAAGCAGTTGCTGGCGAAACAGGAGACATAGACGTTGCTGCAGAATTTGAGATGTTGAAGAACAAGAAAATAATTTATGAAGCCAATTCCGAAGATGTATGTTTGGTTGAAACTGATGAAGAGCCGCCGCATGAGCTGAACAAGCAAGCGCTTGAAACAACAATGAAAGTTGCTTTATTGCTTAACGCAAAAATTGTTGATGAAATCCAAGTGATGAGAAAAACTGTTGTTGACGGCAGCAATGTAAGCGGATTTCAGAGAACTGCGCTCGTTGCAATGGACGGCTTTATTGATAGCTCTCTTGGAAGAGTAAGAATCCCGACTATTTGCCTGGAGGAGGAAGCAGCGCAAAAATTAGAAGAAAGCAAGGATTTTGTAAGGTACAGGCTGGACAGGTTAGGAATTCCATTGATAGAGATTGCAACAAGCGCTGACATCAAAAGCCCAGAGCACGCAAAAGAGGTTGCAGCACATATAGGCATGATTCTAAGAAGCGTTGAAGGTGTTAAAAGAGGGCTTGGCACAATAAGGCAGGATGTTAATATTTCTATAGAAAAGGGAGCAAGAACTGAAATAAAAGGCTTTCAGGACTTGAAAAGCATTCCAAAGGTTGTTGAATACGAGGTAAAAAGACAAATTGAAGCGATAAGGCACGGCAAAAAGCTTGAAAAAGAAGTCAGAAAGGCGGAGCAGGACATTACAACATCTTTTTTGAGGCCGTTGCCAGGCGCCGCAAGGCTTTATCCTGAGACTGATGTTCTTCCGGTCAGAGTTGACAAAAATTATATTGAAAAATTAAGAAAAAAACTTCCAAAATTATTAGTACACAAGATTGACGAATTCTCAAAAAAATATAACATTAATAAGGAAATTGCAAAAGAACTAGTTGAAAATGAAATTTTTGAGTCATTTGTCAAAAAATTCAATAAAATTGAGCCATTAGCAATCGCCAATGCATTAATAAACATCCCAAAAGAAATCAAGACGAGATTTAATCTTGATGCTTCTAAATTAAAGAATGAGGATTTTGAAGAAATTCTTAATCACCTGAATGATGGCAAAATCACAAAAGAAGCAATAATCGATTTGTTGGCCAAAAAGATAAAAAACGAGAAAATTGACTTGAAGGAATTTGAAGCTGTTTCTGAAGAAGGGCTGGAAAAGGAAATAAAAAAAATAATTGAGGAGAAGCCAGGCTTGAGCCAAAGCGCCTATATGGGATTGATGATGGCAAAGTACAGGGGCAAAGTTGATGGGAAGAAAGTGATGGAGGTTGTCAAGAAATTTGTTAAGTAACATTTATATTGAAACGCTTATTTCTTATTTTTGGTGATTTCATGGCATTTGGAAAATTTGACAAAAATCTTGACAAGGAAATATTTTCAGAAACAATAAATTTTGAGACAACAAGAATAAAAGTTGGAGTCTTTTCCTACAATGACGGCGAGAAGAAACTGCAGATTTCAAGGGAAAATATGAATCAGGATGGTGAATGGAGTTTTGCAAAACTAGGAAGGATGTTCAAGGATGAGGCGGAGAAAGTAATTCCAGTAATGGAAAAAGCGCTTAAGTATATGTGATTATTTTTGTCTAAAAATAAAGCTTTTTAAAAGAAATTGCTTTCTGTTTCTATATGCGCCGGTAGCTCAGTTTGGATAGAGCGAAGGGTTCCTAACCCTTAGGCCCGGGGTTCGAATACCTTTCGCTCTATTTGCACGAAGCCCAAAGCAAGTGCTCGCGAGCTTCTCCAAGCTGAGCTACCGGCGCATAATAAAGAGTTATTTAAGTAGGTTTAAAAACTTAATTCTAACGACATATTTATAAAGTGTTTAAAGAATACTTTTTGTAAATACCGCCAAAAACATTTATATATAACCCGCATGAAGCGTTTGCAAAAATGGAAGCTGAAATATTAGGTGAAATCAGGGATTCTGAAAGGAAAGCAGATGATATTGCAGAAAGGGCTAAAAGGGAAAAAGAGGCCATACTGCAGGAATCAGCAAGGAATTCTTCAAGGTTTTTGTCTGCAAAGGAAGAGGAAATAAGAAAAGCGCAGGAAAAGAGGATAATGGACTTCAGGGAAAAAGCCAGGCTGATGAGGGAAGAAAAGCTTGCAGACGGCAAAAGCACAGCAAAGCAGGTAAAGCTGAAATCTGAAAAAAACGCTGCAAAAGCGGTTGAGCTCGTTGTGAAGAAATTTGAGGAAATGATATAAAATGCTAAGGCCATACCAGATGAGCAGCGTCATAATCACAGGGCCAAAGAATATTCAGGAGGATGTCATCAAAGAGATCCACAAGCAAAAGGTGCTGCACATTGTTGAGCATTCAAAGAACGAGCTGGCGGATATCGGCATGCCTTTGGAGAGCGCAAGCAGGCTTTCCGAAATATTGGTCAAGGCAAGGGCGCTGATTGCGTCTTTAAATATAAAAAAGGAAGAGAACAAATTCGAGCTTAAAAGGGGCTTATTGGAAGTTGAGTCAACCGCAAAAAAACTGGGCGAAGAGGTAAGCGCCAACCTTGACGAGTTAAAAAAGGCAGAAGCCTTAATGGCAAAGGATGAATCTGTAAAGCAGGAGCTTGAAATATTAAAAAATATTGATATCCCTCTTGAATACTTTACATCTTACAAGTCTTTAGCATATTTTACAGGATATTTCAAAGATGAAGGCAGGATAGCAACCTTAAAGGAAGAATTATCAAAAATAACAGAAAAATTCATGCTTCTTGACAGCACAGCTAAAAAAAGAAGCTTCATAGCCTTATTTATCGATGCAAAACTCAAGGAAAATGCAGGCGATGTTCTGCGCAAGGCAGGATTCATTCCTGCAAACTTTGTGAACATAGTAAGCATGAAAGGAAATGCGTCAAGCAATCTTAAAAAGATAGATGAAGAAATCAAAAGGCTCGGGAAGAAGTCAGAAGAAATCAAGAAAAGGCTTGAGAGCATTGGACAGGAGTACAAACCGTTTCTTCTAGCTGCTGAAGAGTTCCTGAGCGAGCAGCTGGAAAAGGCAGAAGCTCCTTTAAAGTTTGCAGCAACCCAAAGCAGCTTTCTTGTAAAAGGCTGGATTCCGCTTGAGCAGCTGCAAAGCTCGATAGAAAGGCTGAACAAAGCAGGCAAGAACAAAATTTTTGTGCATTTCGAGCCTGCAAAAAAAGAGGACAAGGTGCCTGTAAAGCTTAAAAATCCGAAACATGCAAAGCCATTCGAGTTTTTCTTGGATTTGTACACTATGCCAAGTTACAAGGAGATTGACCCGACTTCTATCATGTTTCTGACCTTTCCGCTGCTGTTTGGCTTTATGCTTGGCGATTTTGGATATGGGTTGACAACACTTGCACTGTTTATTGCGCTTAAGAAATTAATGCCAAAAGCAAGGAATTTTTTCAATGTGCTTATTTTTGCATCCCTGGCATCAATATTTTTTGGCTTGCTGTTCGGGGAGTTCTTTGGGTTTGAAGAAATCGCAGGCTTTCATTTGCCGCACATACTTTCAAGAGCAGATGATATAAATGGATTGATGTATTTAGCAGTTGGAGTAGGAATTTTGCACATAAACCTTGGACTATTGCTGGGCTTTTTCAATGAAATGAATTCTCATGGCATACTAAAAGCATTATTTGCAAAAGGCAGCTGGTTTATTTTGGAAACTGGAATTGTGCTGCTGGCGCTGTCTGCATTGAAAATCATAATTTTGCCTATTTATATTGGACTTTTGATGATATTGCTTGCAGCAGTAATGCTGTTTAAAGCTGAAGGCATAAGAGGGCCAATTGAAATCCCAAGTCTATTCAGCAATACATTGTCGTACGCAAGACTTATGGCAATAGGATTGTCTTCAGTAGTCTTGGCTCTTATAATAAATGATTCAGCAAAAGAATTTTTCCATAAAGGCGGATTTTTTATTTTGGCCGGAATTTTGATTTTGGTTATAGGGCATACCATCAACATAGGGCTTGGGCTGCTTGGCTCGTTTTTGCACTCGTTAAGGCTTCACTATGTTGAGTTTTTTACAAAATTTTTCCACGGCGGCGCTGAAAAGTACAGGCCGTTCGGCATGAAGGACGCATAAAATAAATAACACCAATAAAAATAAACCAAATACAATAAAAACAATAAAAATTTTAATATCAATAAAAAATGCGGAGGTAACAAAATGGCAGTGGAATTGTCAACAGGTTTGGTGGCACTGGCTTCGGGTGTGGCTATTGGGGCAAGTGCAATTGCAGCAGCGTGGGCGGAAAAGGAAATTGGAGTGGCTGCAATAGGCGCAATGGCTGAAAAGGAAGAGCTGTTTGGAAAGGGATTGATTCTTACAGTTATTCCTGAAACAATAGTCATATTCGGCTTGGTTATTGCATAACTGATTCTTGGGCTTGCAAAATAAGAAAAAAATCCTCAAGAAAAATGGGACTTGAAGCAGTGAAGGAGGAGATACTAAATAGTGCAAAGGAGCAGTCGAACTCCTTGCTTGCAGAAGCAAGGAAAGAAGCAAATAAAATAATGAGGGAAGCAGAGAAGAAAGCTGAGGAAATGAGAGAAAAAAATGATTTGGAAACTAAGAAAATTCTCGATATTATCAAGAGGCAGGAGCTTGCATCTGCAGAGCTTGAAAGCAAAAAAATGGTTCTTGAGGCAAAGAAGCAAGTCATAGAGAATGTCTTCAGCGAAGCCAAGAAAAGGCTTGAAAGCCTGGATGACAAAAAAAGGGAATCATACATAAAACAACTGCTTGAAAGAGCAAAAAGCGACATTGAGGTTGCACATGTTTACTGCAATAAAAAAGACATTAAGTTTCTGAAGGATTTTAAAGCAGAAGCTGCTGAAATAATCGGCGGCTTGATCGCAGAGAACAAGGAAAAAACAATAAGGGTTGATTACAGCTTTGAAACGCTTTTGCAAAGCATAAAGGAGAATGAACTGCAGAATATAAACAAAATACTGTTTGCTTAAAATGCTGAAACTCAAGGAGCCGAAAAAACTGAAGCTTGGATTTTATCCTTACACTTATGTAAGGACTGTTGTGATGAAATCCTTGCTCTTCAAGAGAGATGACTATCACAAAATGCTCAAAATGGGCTTTAGCGAAATTGCAAAGTTTTTGCAGGAATCTCATTACAAAAAAGAAATAAACATTCTTGCAGCAGAGCATTCTGGAGCTGACCTGCTCGAGTCTGCATTGAATAAAAATTTAGCCGAGTCATTTAAAAAACTGATGAGGATTTCCTCATATGAGATTGGCTTGCTGATCAGGGAGTATGCAAAAAGGAAGGACATTGATGATATAAAAACAATTTTAAGGGGAAAATTCACAAATGCAGATGAAAAGTCTATACTAAATTCGATAACAGCTGCTGGCACTTTAAGCTATGATTTTTTGGCTTCCTTATTGAAAAAAGAAACCATTGAGGAAATCCTAAAAGGCAATTCCTTAATTGATTTTTCGCTGTTAAAAAACGGCTTAAAGGAATTTAGTGAGAAAAAAAGCCTGGTTGGAATAGAGAATGCAATGGATAAATTCTATTACAGCCATATGATGGAATTTTCAAAAATTTTGCCCAGGGAAGGGGCTTTATTCAGAAGCTTTTTGCTCAAGGAAGTCGAGATACTGAATTTGCTAACGCTATTCAGGCTGAAAAAAGCGAATGCAGCCAAAGACGATTTCAATGAATTCATGATTCCGAGCGGCGACAGGCTGAAAGATGAAAAAATCATGGATTTTGCCAAAGTTGAAGGCATGGAAGAGCTTTCCAAGGCATTGGAAAAAACAGACTACAGGAATAAAATTGCCAAAGGTATTGAGGAATTCAAAAAGGACAGCACATTAATTCCGCTTGAAAATGAGCTTTACAAGCATCTGCTGAGGCAGTCCATATTGTTTATGCACCAGCACCTTTTGTCAATTGACGTAATACTGGGCTATATGTTCGCCAAAGACATTGAAGTCAGAAATCTGAGGACAATCATAAAAGGCAAGCAGCTTGGCTTAAGCGAGGAATTTATTGAAAGACAGCTGATATTTGAGTAAAACGACAAAATAAAATCAATAATTATACTCACTGACAAAAATAATTAGACAATTGTTGTCCGTTCATAATACAAAGAAAACCTTATGGTTTTCGAGTGCTCAAAAATCTTTGATTTTTGACAAGTAAAGGACATATTTATGTATAAAAATTTGTGTCCTTTACTATAATAAATACAAAATGGTAAAACTTGCTGTTGTTGGCGGAAATGAGTTTGTTGTAGGGTTCCAGCTGGCTGGCATTAAAGACATTATTGAAATCGGCAATAGCCCATTTAATGATTTAAAAAACCTAAAACAAAGAAAAGAGATAGGCATAGTTGTTGTTGATGAAAAAATAATGGAAACTCTTGAGCCTTACCAAAGGGTTGATATAGAGGCTTCTGTTGATCCTGTTTTTATTCCTGTGTCGGCAAAAGCTGAGCAGGACAGCCTGAAAAGATTGATAAAAAAATCAATCGGAGTTGATTTGTGGAAGTGACTAAAATGGACAAGGGTGTTTTATACAGGATTGCAGGGCCTGTTGTTGTTGCGAAAGGAATAAAGGCAAGAATGTATGATGTCTGCAGGGTTGGAAATGAAAAACTGATGGGAGAGGTTATTCAGATAGAAGGAGAGAAAACTATAATTCAGGTTTATGAGGACACTTCTGGAATAAAACCAGGCGAGCCAGTTGTAAACACAGGAGAGCCGCTAAAAGTGGAGCTTGGGCCTGGGATGCTTGGCAGCATTTATGACGGGATTCAAAGGCCATTGCCAGTTCTTATAAAGCAGATGGGCGACTTTATTAAGAGAGGGGTTGATGCGCCTGCTCTTGAGCAAGAGAAAAAATGGGATTTCAAGGCAACTGCCAAAAAAGGAGATGATGCCAGCGGAGGCTCAATTATTGGAGAGGTTGAAGAGAATCCTGGCATTGTGCATAAAATAATGGTGCCTCCGAATCAGAAGGGCAAGATTGCAGAAATTAAATCAGGAAAATTTACTGTCAATGATGTTATAGGAAAACTTGACACTGGGTTTGAATTAAGGCTTAAGCACTATTGGCCTGTAAGAGTTGCAAGACCTGTGACTTCAAAGCTAAAGCCTGAAGCACCTTTGATAACAGGGCAGAGAATTTTTGATTCATTGTTTCCACTGGCAAAAGGAGGAGTTGCTGCAATACCTGGGCCGTTTGGCGCCGGAAAAACGGTTTCTCAGCAGCAATTAGCAAAATGGTCTGATGCTGACATAATTGTTTATGTTGGCTGTGGAGAGCGTGGAAATGAAATGACCGAAGTGCTGACAGAATTCCCGGAACTGACAGACCCAAGAAGCGGCAAGCCCCTGATGAACAGAACTGTGCTGATTGCCAACACTTCAAATATGCCTGTTGCAGCAAGGGAGGCAAGCGTTTACACAGGAGTTACAATTGGAGAATACTACAGGGACATGGGCTATTCTGTTGCCTTGATGGCTGACAGCACTTCAAGATGGGCAGAGGCAATGAGAGAAATTAGTTCGAGACTAGAGGAGATGCCTGGCGAAGAGGGCTACCCAGCGTACTTGTCGACTCGCTTGGCTCAATTTTATGAAAGGTCCGGAAGGGTTGTTACTCTTGGAACAAAAAAGGAAGGAAGCGTAAGCATCATAGGAGCTGTAAGCCCGCCTGGAGGCGATTTTTCAGAGCCAGTTACGCAAAGCACTTTGAGGGTTACGAAAGTTTTCTGGGCGTTGGATGCAAAGCTTGCCCAAAGAAGGCATTTTCCTTCAATAAACTGGCTTACATCTTACTCCTTGTACCTGAATACGTTAGAGCAATGGTATGCAAAAAATATCGCACCAGATTGGCACAGCCTTGTCGGAGAGATGATGTCTCTTCTGCAGGAGGAGGATAAGCTGCTTGAAATAGTTCAGCTAGTTGGCTCTGATGCACTGCCTGACAGGCAGCAGATAGTTTTGCTTGTTGCAAGGCTTATAAGAGAAGTTTTGCTGCAGCAGAATGCATTCCACGAAATAGACACTTATTGCGATTTGAAGAAGACATACTTAATCATGAAGTCCATACTCCATTTTTCAAAATTGGCAAATAATGCCTTGGACTCCGGGATGAGAATGCAGCAGATAACCTCAGCCAAGTCAAAAGACAGGCTAAGCGAGGTTAAGTTTGTCAAGGACTATGAAAAATTGCTTGTCGAGATAACAAGAGAGATGGAAAAGGAGTTAAAGGCATAAAAATTAGATTTACTAATTAAAAAATCCATGAAAAATAATAAAAATAAAATAAAAAAATCAATAACGATTGAACATTGACGAATAAATAATACCAATAAATCAATTTTAAAAACTAAATTAAAAAATCAAAAAATGAAGGAATACTCACTTAAGTTCGCAGCCTTCATTTTGAGGACATATCAAGAAGATAATTCAAAATGAAGGAATACAAAACCATAACAAGAGTTGCTGGGCCCTTGATCTTTGTCGAGAAGACAGAGCCTGTCGGCTATGCCGACATTGTAAGGATTGCGTTGTCAAACGGCGAAATAAAAAACGGGCAGGTTTTGGACACAAGCGACGACATTGTTGTTGTGCAGATATTTGAAGGAACAGCTGGAATTGATGTCGATACAAGAGTCAAATTTCTAGGAGATACTTTAAAATTGAACGTTTCAAAGGACATGCTTGGCCGTGTGTTAAGTGGAAGCGGCAAGCCAATTGACAATGGGCCAGAAATAATTCCAGAAAAAAGGCTTGACATAATTGGAGCTGCTATAAATCCATACGCAAGAGCATCCCCGCATGATTTTATACAAACAGGCATTTCTACAATTGATGCAATGAACACTCTTGTCAGGGGGCAGAAGCTGCCTTTGTTCTCGGGAAGCGGATTGCCTCATAATGAAATTGCGCTGCAGATTGCCCGTCAGGCAAAAGTAATCGGCAAGCAGGAAAATTTCGTTGTTATATTTGCGGCAATGGGCATTACAAATGAAGAAGCGCAATATTTCATCAATGATTTCGAGCAAACAGGGGCTTTGGAAAGAAGCGTTGTTTTTCTTAACTTAGCGAATGACCCTGCTGTTGAAAGATTGGTAACTCCGAGAATGGCTTTGACAGCAGCCGAGTATTTTGCATACGAGCATGAAAGCCATGTCCTTGTTATTTTGACAGACATGACAAATTACTGCGAGTCTTTAAGGGAGATAGGCGCTGCTAGGGAAGAGATTCCCGGAAGGAGAGGCTATCCTGGTTACATGTACACTGACTTGGCAACAATCTATGAAAGAGCCGGAGTTATAAAAGGAAAGAAAGGAAGCATTACTCAAATTCCCATCTTGACAATGGTTGGAGATGATATTACACATCCAATTCCAGACTTGACTGGCTACATAACAGAAGGGCAAATTGTCTTGTCAAGGGAATTGCACAGGAAAGGAATTTATCCAAGCATTGATGTTTTGCCTTCACTTTCAAGGCTGATGAATTTGGGAATAGGGCCGACAAGGACAAGGGAAGACCACAAGCAAGTTTCTGACCAGTTTTATGCAGCTTATGCAGAAGGCAGGGACTTGAGAGGCTTGGTTGCAATTGTCGGAGAGGAAGCATTAAGCGAGCGCGATAAAAAATTTTTGAAATTTGCTGCTGAGTTTGAGGACAAGCTTGTGAGGCAGAAAAGAGAAGAAGACAGGAGCATTGCAGAGACGCTTGACTTGGGATGGAAACTGTTAGGAGCATTGCCTGCCAATGAATTGACAAGGATAAGCCCAGAGTTAAAGAAGAAGCACTATAAGGAAGAAGGGAAATAAAAAATTGAAGAATAAATTTTGGTAAATACACAGAAGCAGTATAAAATGAGTCATGTGAAAGATTTGAGAAAAGAAGCCAAAAAAGCAGTGCTATCGTTAGCAAAGGGAAATTGGTATTTTCTAAGAGAGAGGAGTGGTTTACTAGCCGATATTAAAGAAGGTCAGCACCCTAAAATAATATTGTATATGTGCTCTGATTCTAGAGTACAAATGGATTCAATTGCACCTTATGTTTTTACCGAGTATGACCCCTTAAATAGAATATTCACAATTGAAAATGCCGGTAATAGGCTTGACCACCCTATGCTTTCTGCAAGTGCAACATATGGTGCAGTACATGTCCCAGAAACATCGTTGCTATTTATAATGGGACATACTGGTTGTGGAGCTGTAAAAGGTTCTTTGATGGGTGAAGAACAGATAAATCTAGAGCGTGATGATTTAGCAAAATATTTGTTACAAATAAAAACTTACTTGGAAGGAAATTTTAGAAACCAAAAAGCACTTCAAGGAGACGACCTATTTGATGGAAGCAGCCAATCATTATCTGCATTGGCTGAGCTTAATGTAGATTTTCAGGTTGCAACTACTTTAAGTAGATATAAAGACCTTGTTGATAGTAGTAAAATTACTGTTGTTGGGGGCATGTTCGATATACATGGCAATTATAAATCAAGGAAAGGTCAATTGGGTCACCTTATAATAACAAATTTTAATGGTGTAACAGAATTAGACGACATTAGAAAATCATTGGCCCTTGGTCTTGAATATAATGTAGAAAGACTCACCAAAGGAATACCTTCTGATAAAATAAGGCTTATGGTTTACAAAACTGAATTTTACCTTGCAAAATAAATGGCAATCGACATTAAACCCACAAGAAGCGAACTTTTAAAATTAAAGAAACAAATAAGATTAGCTAAATCCGGCTACAATCTTCTGAAGAAGAAAAGGGACGGCCTGATTCTTGAGTTTTTTGAAGTATTGAAAAAGGCAAAAACTTTGAGGGAAGAGCTGGTCAATGAGTACAAGACTGCGCTGGAAAAAATAAACATAGCAAGAACACTGGAAGGCGACTTAAAAGTCAAGTCAGTTGCGATGGCAATCAAGGACATTCCTGATGTGAAGCTTACAACAAAAAACATCATGGGAGTCAAAGTTCCAAAAATAGAGTCTTCTGAAATAAAAAAAGCATTCATGGAAAGGGGCTATGGAATCTATAATTCATCAGCGATTGACGAGGCTGCAGCTGCATACGAAAAAGTTGTCGAGAAAATAATTTTGGCTGCGGAAGTAGAGACTTCAATGAGGAAGCTGCTCAATGAGATTGAGAAGACAAAGAGGAGGGTTAATGCGCTTGAATTTGTTGTCATCCCAAACCTTGACAAGATAAGGGCATTCATCCAGCTTAGGCTTGAAGAGATAGAAAGAGAGAATATCTTCAGGATGAAGAGGATAAAGGCAAAAGCATAATTATATTTTTATTTTTAAAATAAATTTTTATTAAAATTATGAACAAAAAAATAAAGCAAAAAATAATACTTTGGCTTACAATTATAATCACTGCTGTTAATTTTCTGCTGGTTTTTGCTTTTTTTATCTATCTGTATTTTTGGGTTAAGGGAAGAAGTTGAAAACTGAAAAGGTCTAAGAAGTTTATATATGGGTTATCTATATTTGTATATACAAATAAATACTAAAATGCAAGCTAAAAACAAGCCTTAATCATAAAACCAGTTTCTTAATACTATGGGGGTGATTATTGTCGTCAGCAAACTCATCAAAACCAATGAGACATAGATGTCCTGCTTTATCAATCCAGAATTCAGCCCAATCAAAGCAACTATCATTGCAACTTCTCCTCTTGGCGACATTCCAAATCCCACAATGGCAGAATCCTTATGAGACATGCCCTGCAATTTTGCCGGTATGTAACAACCTATGACTTTGGTAAGCACTGCAACAATTGTCAAAGCAATTAAAAACCAAAAACCTTTAAAATAAGTTCCTATAAACTTCACAAATGCAAAAATTTTTCACTCTCAATGATTTGGATGTAAATGGAAAAAGGGTTCTTGTAAGAGTTGATTTTAATGTCCCTATCGACAAAAAGACGAATGAAATCACAGATGACAAAAGAATAAGGGAAAGCCTGCCAACAATAAAATTTCTTCTTGAAAGAGATGCAAAAGTGATTTTATGCTCCCATCTTGGCAGGCCAGATGGAAAGGTTGCTGATTCTCTGAGAATGGGCAATGTTGCGCTGAAGCTAGGGCAACTATTGAAGAGAAAAATAAAAAAATTAAATGATTGTGTTGGCAGTGATATAGAGAGAGAGGTTAGCAGAATGAATAACGGCGATATTGTTCTTTTAGAAAATTTAAGATTTCATGGAGAGGAGGAAGCAAATGATGAAAATTTTTCAAAACAACTGGCAGATTTGGCAGATGTCTATGTGAATGACGCATTTGGAACTTGTCATAGAGCCCATGCATCAACTTTTGGAGTGACAAAATACGTGAAATCGGCTGCTGGGCTGCTTGTCGAAAAGGAATTAAGGGTAATGGGAAAAGCAATGGAAAATCCAGACAAGCCATTTGTCGCAATTTTAGGCGGCGCGAAAATTTCTGATAAAATAAAGGTCATAGAAAACCTGCTGGCAAAAGTTGATAAGCTGCTGATAGGAGGGGCAATGATTTTTACTTTCTTCAAAGCTCAGGACAGGAATACTGGGAATTCGAAGGTAGAAAATGATTATGTTGATTTAGCTAAAAAATTACTAAGAAACAGAAAAATAATACTCCCTGTTGACGTTGTTGTAGCTGACAATTTTGATGCGAATGCGAACTCAAAGGTTGTTGATGCAAACAATATCCCAAATGACTGGATTGGTCTTGACATAGGGCCAGAAACAATAAAAAGCTACAAGGAAATCTTAAAAAATGCAAGAACAGTTGTCTGGAGCGGCCCAATGGGTGTGTTTGAGTTTGAAAAATTTGCCAATGGAACAAAAGAGATTGCGAGATTCTTATCAACATTAAAGGCAACTACAATTGTGGGAGGTGGGGACTCTGCTGCGGCAGTTGAGAAATTTGGGTATGCAGGCAAATTAACCCATGTAAGCACTGGCGGAGGCGCTTCACTTGAGTTTTTTGAAGGGAAAAGACTGCCTGGAATAGAAGCATTGGAAGAAAGCTATAAAAGGCTTAAACCACAACCTTAATCTCCTCATCAAAAATCTCCCTTACGGAATTTTCAATATCGCTTTTCAGATTTTCAATGGAATTTGCAAGCTTCACAACATCATTTTTTAACTTGTTAAATTCGTCATTATCCTTCTCAATTTTCAGGTTAAGCTCCTCCAATTGCACATTAAAATTCCTGAACTTTTCAGCAACGCGTGTTGCTTTTATTTTGCTGTCAAGCTCTTCCATTTCCGCCTTGAATGAGAAGTATCTTTTTAAAAACTGCCCGATAAATTCCCTGTTCAGTTTCTTAATTTCTTCAATTGATTTATCCTTTTTTTTGCTGTCAATCTGCAGCTTGCCTTCGTTCAATGCCTTTTCCAAATTCTTCAGAATTTCCAGAATAACCAAATTCCTGTCATTTGCAAGCGTCTCAATTGGCTGCTTTAAATACTCCAGAACAATCTCTTCGTGCTCGAAAGCAATGTGGGAATATTTGCGCAAAGGCCTTTCCAAGACAGAAAACGACTGCAAAATCTGGTTTTCATCTTCATAAAAAGACCTTGATTTTGATTTTTTTCCCTCATTGAGCTTCAGGAAATCCTTATGATCGTCGCTGTCATTGAACTTTTGTATATTTGCCATTACCTCGTCTTTTTCATTATTTGCCAGCTTTATTGCAGCTTCAATATTTTTAAAGTCCACATTCAGGTTTATCTTGTGTTTTGATTTTATTTTCAGGCTCTGGGCTTTTTCAATCGTTTTATTTACATTGACAACCTTTTCATCATTCAGGAATGATTTCAGCCTTGAAAAAATCGTGTCAAAATTCTTGAGATTTTGCGCTATTTTGTTTGTTTCATTTGCGAAGAACTCCTGCAGTATCGAATAGCTCCTGAAAGTCCCCTTGTTCAGGTCGTTTATCAGCTCGTCAAACAATTTGCAGAAATCGACAAGGTAGAAGTAGTCCTTGTTGTTGATTTCCATATGCCCGAGAAAAGAGTTTACAGCCCTTATGTATGCTTTCCTGTTGCCTTCCATATACTGCTTTGCCTTGAATGGAATGTTTGGGTTTTGCAGTTTCGCATTCCCAAGAACTTCGACATTAAAGCGCGCTCTTTGCAGCTCTTCATTAACCTTCATCAGAATTGATTCTGTCTGCTGGTTTATATCCTCCATTAATGGCTTTGATTTCTCATTAAGCCATTCCTCAAGGCTGTACAGGCTTATTTCTACTGCTTCCCTGGCTTCCTGCACTTCCTCGTTTTTGAAGATTTTCCTAAGGAATTCCAGCATTTTATAATGACTAGAGAGTTGATACATATAATTTTTACTATTTTTGAGGGTTGAAAATTGGATTTTTAAAAAAATTTATAAATGGGCATTTTTTCTGATTCCGCTATGGAGTTTTTGCTAACGATAGTAATCACAATCAGCATTCTGGCACTGCTTTTTTCTGCTTATCTGGCAAGGCAGGTCCTGAAAAAAGATACCGGGACAGCAGCAATGCAGGAGATTTCTAATGCAATCAAAATTGGGGCTGAGGCTTTCCTGAAAAGGCAGTATACAACAATTGCAGTTCTTTCGATTTCGGTTTCAGTTGTGATATTCGGTACATATGCATTTCTTGGCAAGACAGAGCTTGGCTGGCGCACTTCAGTTGCTTTTCTCTTTGGGGCATTCAGCTCTGGATTAGCCGGCATTGTTGGAATGTGGGTCTCGATAAGAACAAATATAAGGACAGCAAGCGCTGCCAAGAGAAGCCTGAATGAGGCATTCGTTACTGCTTTGAGAGGAGGCGCTGTTACAGGCATTATTCTTGTTGCTATGTCTTTGCTCGGAGTTTCATTGATATATTATCTGTTCAGCCTTGGCGCAGATCCAAAAGAGGTGCCATTCCTGATTGTGGGTTATGGCTTTGGCGCTTCTTTTGTTGCCTTGTTTGCACAATTGGGAGGTGGAATTTACACAAAAGCAGCTGATGTCGGCTCTGATTTGGTTGGAAAGGTGGAGAAGGGAATTCCAGAAGACGACCCTAGAAATCCTGCGGTTATTGCTGACCTTGTCGGGGACAATGTTGGTGACTGCGCTGGAAGAGGCGCTGACTTGTTTGAAAGCACAGCAGCTGAAAATATCGGAGCTATGATTTTGGGTGTTGCTCTGTACCCTGTTTTCGGAATTAAGGGAGTGATGTTTCCTTTGGCAGTCAGGGCATTTGGGTTGATAGCAACAATCATTGGGATAATGACTGTCAAGCTGAAAAATGAAAATGAAAACCCTATGGCAGCATTGAACAGAGGGTATTACATAACAAGCTTTCTTGCGGCAATTGTATTTTATTTCACAACAAAATTACTTCTTGACAATATCTTATTCTTCTATGCAGGATTAGTAGGCATTGTTACAAGCATTCTGATTGTGTGGATTACAGTTTATTACACAGACCACAATTACAGGCCTGTAAAGAGCATAGCAAAAGCTTCCCAAACAGGACATGCGACTAACATAATAACAGGCTTTGCAGTTGGCCTTGAATCAACTGTCTTGCCGGTCATTGTTTTGTCTGTGGCTTTGCTCGCTTCATTCTATTTAGGCAGTATTAGCGGACTGGAGCATGGCGGCTTGTATGGAACAGCCATTGCAACTATGGGAATGCTTGCAACAGCAGCTTATGTTTTGGCAATGGACAACTTTGGGCCGATAACAGACAATGCAGGCGGCATTGTTGAGATGAGCAAGGCATCTGAGCAGATAAGAAGAAGAACAGACAAGCTCGATGCTGTCGGCAACACAACAAAGGCATTGACAAAAGGATATGCGATTGGAAGCGCTGCACTTGCAGCATTTTTGCTTTTCAGCGCCTATCTTGATGATGTGGCAAAGCACACAGGGCTTAGGATAGTTGTTGTTGACTTGTCAAAGGTTCATGTTTTTGTCGGCGCCTTGATTGGAGCAATGCTGATATTCTTGTTCAGCTCTTTAGCCATAAAAGCTGTTGGCGATGCAGCATATTCAATCATCAATGAAGTCAGAAGGCAGTGGAAGGAGAAAAAGGGCATTATGACTGGAAAGGAAAAGCCTGATTATGCAAAAGTTGTTGACATTTGCGTAAAAGCCTCATTGAAGAAAATGATTTTGCCAGGCTTGCTTGTTGTTGCAACAACTGTTGTTGTCGGGGTTGTTTTGAAGTATGAGGCTGCTGCGGCATTTTTGATGGTCGGTACTATAACAGGAATCTTAATGGCTCTGCTGCTTAACAATAGCGGGGGTGCATGGGACAATGCTAAGAAATACATTGAGGAAGGCGAATACGGCGGCAAAGGCTCTGAACCCCACAAAGCATCTGTTACAGGAGATACTGTGGGGGACCCCTTCAAGGACACTGCAGGGCCCTCTCTTCACGTATTAATTAAACTATTATCAACAATAACATTAGTATTAGTTCCATTGTTTGTGTAGTTTTGATTTCTTTTTTTGAATTTGATAAGGATAGATTTAAATTAAATTAAAAACATTAATTAAAAAAACAATAACAAAAACTCATTAAAATAATAAAATTCAATAAATAAAATGCCAAAAAAACACTACAGGAAATCGCATAAAGTGCAGCAAATAGCAAAAGCCCGCATTAACTTCTTGTTTCAGCATGCTAAGGAGGTGTTTAAGGAAGACAGCAAACTCTCTGACAAGTATGTTAAGATTGCAAGAAGGATTGCAATGAAGCATAAAATCAAGCTTGGCTCTTCCCTTAAGAAAAGGTTTTGCAAGCACTGCCATAAGTATCTTGTGCCTGGGGTTAATTGCAGGGTTAGGATTCATAAGCATAGGCTTATCTATTATTGCTTAAGCTGCAAGCATTATATGAGGCATCCTGTGAAATAATAGTTTATATATTATTTTCTATATTGTAAATAACTAATATTCCTATTAACAAGCGAAAGCTTTATATACAAGTTATATCACTACCAAGTAACAAAAGTTGGGGGTTTTACATATGTGTTTAGGCTGTTCAGTAGCAGAAGGCAATGCTTACGCTAAAAACGAGAAGCAAATTGAATACACAAATCAGGAATATAGCAATTCAACTTACTAGAGGCTAAAATGGAAGTAGAGGAATTATTTTTGGACGAGGACATGGAAAGGATTGAGGAAATGAGAAGCGAAAGGAAGAAGATGAAAGACAAGGATTTCGCTAAATTAATAAACAAAAAGGACCTGTCAGATTTTGAAATGGACGAGATGTTTTTGTAGGTGTGAATATGACATATAATTCTGACCATATGCATCAAGGGAGTAATGATTTGCCACAAAAAGATAGCACAGGGACGGGTAGAAGACCTGTTGTGGCAGGAATTGTAGGAAGTTTGATTGGGATGGGAATTCTCAGTAGATTTTTGCCACCTTATGATGAGCTTCGTAAAATGGCAGCAGACCAACTTATCGCATACGATAGAACACATAATGTGAGGTATTTTTCAGCAGTTTTGAATAAGAAAGGCAATTTATTGTTTGCAAAGTCGGATATCTTCGGCGAACCTAAGTATTTTGCAGTCGTTGACAAATATCAAATACCAAGGCTTGGTCCAGAAGAACTTGTACGCAGGGTTAATACCCAATATGGTCGTACTTTTCAGCAAGGTCAATTAAACAAGATGGCTAGACTAATGTTTCAACTGTACAAGAATCCAGAACTTATTGATTTACCGAAAGGAATAGTTAAACAGGTTATGTATGACCCACATAAGAGTATAGAATGGAAGCAAAAAGAACAGTATCCTGTACCGGTGGAAATTACAGAATTTAAAGATAAAAGAGGCAGTTTGAAACGAATTAACTCACTTGAAGATTTGGTTGAAATTGAAAAAGTTGAAGATGTATTGGGCAGGGTAGTTAATGTAACACATGCCTTTACGCCTAGATTGAAATCTGATAGAATAACTGGTTAAGGCACTGGAGACTAATAATTGACTTGTTACTTATTTTTGAATACTTATAATATAATCTAGGAAAAGATAGAATGGTAGCATTTAGGGGGAGTTTAGAAGGATTGTTGTGCTTTCAATTAGTGTCAATGCAACCAACTGCTTTAAACCAATTTCTTGACCACCAAAGAACACCAATTGTAACTCACAAAGAACAGGGTGAATTGCGCAATGGGTTACCAAGACCTGTTGAAATTTTGTCCAAGCACCACATTTATGACGAATTTGCTAAATTAAGGGACGCAGATATAATTGCTGAACAAAACCCCCTTTTAGCCATTGACCTCTACAAGGGATTAATAACCCGGAATGGAGGTTTAAAAGAAACAGCGATTAAAAGAGCTGGTGATCTCTATTTTAGGTTGGCTTTTAAAAATTACGGTTCAAACCCATTCGAAATTTTAGTAGAAAGAATAAACATAAATGATGCTCTGAGTTTCTATGAAGACATAATCAAAAATCACGGAGAAAGTGCTTATGTTCCAGAGGCTAATCTAAATCTAGGCAAACTAGTATGCTGCACTTTGCAAAATAAAGATGTCAAGAAAGGTGTTGCTTATTTGCATGAAGCATTAAGGACAGGAAGTGATTCTGTAAAGCAGCAAGCTCTTGTAATGTTGCTTAATATAGCTAGATATCATGTTGGTAGTGACTACAGAGACCTAGGACTAAGAAAAACAGAAGATTATTCAAAGGAATTACAAGAGATCGGACAAAAAGTAAGACATTTACAACCCAAATGATATTTCAATTTTTTTTAAGTTTGAATTTCAATTGAAATAATATGTAAAGTGCAAACAAACTTTTATAAATTTAAGTGTTGTTCTATAACATTATGCACTCCTACGACCTAGAGCTGGAAAAAGTAATCGAAAGAATCAACAAGGAAAACGCTAAGCTAGTTTGCATCCAATTACCAGATGGCTTAAAACCAAGAGCAAAGGAAATACAGCAGGCAATAGAGAAAAATACAAAAGCTGATGTTGTCATGTGGATGGGCTCGTGCTTTGGCGCCTGCGACGTGCCTTTGCAGGTTGAAAGGCTTGGAGTTGATTTGCTTGTGCAATGGGGGCACTCCACTTGGAGAGGGACTTGGCATTAATCTTTATATATTACCGCTTATTCTAAACCATATGAAAACCTATTTAGTTGTTACTGGAATTGTTAAATTCAAGAACAAGGTTTTAATCCTGAAGAAATCACCGAATGACTATAATTACCCAAACAGGTGGAGCTTTTGCTCCGGATACATCAAAGAGTTTGAGTCTGCAGAAGACAGCGTTTTGAGGGAGATAAAGGAAGAGACTGGCTTGAAAGCGCAAATAGTTAAAAAAGGGAAATTATTCCAGAGGACTGATAAAAATAAATCATGGGTTATAGTGCCATTTTTATGCAGAACAAAGGCAAAAGATGTAAAGCTTGACCATGAGAATGTGGAGTTCAGATGGATAAACTTTAACGACATAAAAAACTATCAGACAGTCCCTGGCCTGGAGAAAGATTTAAAAGTATTGGGTTTGCAATAAATAAAATACAATAACGATTGAACATTAAACTAAAATTTAAAAAATATAAACAATAAAAAATCAATATTTTCAAAATAATCAAAATAAAAATGAAACAAAAGATATTTCTTGGAGCGGACCATGCAGGCTTTGAGTTGAAGGAGCATGTAAAAAAATATCTTTTAAGGCTGGGATTCAAAGTCGAAGACAAAGGAGCATACAAGTTTGATCCCAAAGACGATTATCCTGACTTCATCGTTCCAGTAGCAAAAAAGGTTGCAGAAGACCCTGCTAATAATAAAGGCATAATATTTGGCGCTTCGGGACAAGGAGAAGCCATTGCTGCAAATAAAATCAAGGGAGTGAGAGCTGCCCTTTACTACGGCGGCAACACCGAAATCATAAAGCTCTCCCGCACGCACAATGATGCAAATATACTTTCTCTTGGCGCAAGATTTTTGTCAAAAGAGGAAGCAATAGAAGCAATAAAAATATGGCTTGGAACGGACTTCAGCAATGAAGCAAGGCATGCCAGAAGAATAAAAAAAATAAGCAAAATCAAGTAATTCAAATGCAGTTTATAAACTATTTTTCTGCTTCTGCAATCTCGCTTTCAGGCCTGTTGATTGGCATTTTGCTTGTAAAAATAGCACCGGAAGAGCGGAAGCCGCTGGAAAAATATCTAGTGCTGGCAAGGAAAATCTTATTATCAGCAATTTTTATTTTTTTAATCTTTTATTATTTTAAAGATGTGTTTTTTTTGCTGGCATTGACTGGCTATCTCTTATTTTTGTTATTTATCGAGTTCAAGGTCAGCGACTTGTACAAGAAGTCAATTATAACTTATGCTGTGCTGGGAATTTTGTTCTTTTTGAGCTCCAAGAACACAAATCTTTTTGTCATTGAATCCAGCCTAATCCTGCTGTATGGGATGCCAGCAGCTTCTTTGATGTACAGCAAAAAAGAAAAAAATGAATATAAAATTATTCTTTACAATTCAGTATTTTTTATAATTGCAAATCTGTTATACTTTGTTTAAGATGAATGCGAGCGTGCGAACAGTGACATGTGAGGCTCGTGAGAGACTCACTCGCCATGTCAATCGCACGCAACTCACCATTTCTCATTTCTTATTTTTAGATAGAAAGCAATATGATTGACTATAATGTGCAATACAAAGCTCAACAATAATGAAACAAAAAATATTTTTAATGTAAGCTTAAAAATCGGCATGATAAAAATTAATGCCCCAACAACAAAATCTGTCTGGTCAAAAGGAACAAATTTTTCGCCTGGCTCAATGCCAAGCCTTCTCTTGAAAAAGCTCTTTATTAAGTCGCCTGTCAAAGCCCCCAAGCCTATTAAAAAACCGAATAGCAGCCAGTTCTGGTAATTGAAAAATGATATGTTTTTGTAAAACTCAATATTGTACAGTAAAAACTGGAAATAGGCGATAATAATTGAAAAAACAATGCCAAAAACCAAGCCGCGGAAGGTTTTGTTTTTTCCAAGTATCGGCTTATTATTCAATTTTCTATCAAAATCAACTGGAAAAGCAAATAAGTTGATTTTTTTGACTATGACAGGAGCCATGTTGGCGAAGTATGCTGGCAGCATCAGGTAAAAGCATTTTAAGATGAATATCGAAAATGAGT
>JACPMS010000087.1 GCA_016185875.1 Candidatus Woesearchaeota archaeon
AACAAGCCACCCATTTTAATGCTGCAATATTCTTAATGGTTTAAATAGTTTTTGTCAAACCTTTGCGCCGCACCTGCTGCAATAAAAATCCTGCATTCTCATGGCATTTCCGCATCTAGCGCAGTATTTGGCATGCTGCTGTGAATGTGGGGTATGATGCGTTTTGGTTTGAATTGTTTCTTGTTTCTTCGCTTTGTTTTTTATGAAATTCAAAACAAGCTTAAAAGCGCCTATCAAGACAAAAAACCATCCGATGTAAAAGAAAAAGATTAATTTTTCATAATTCAGCTTCCATGACAAGATTGAGACAAACAAGCCGACGATAATATAAACCAAGCCGTGTATTTTTGCCATTTTACAGTTTAATTTATACCTCTATTTGTTGAAATCCTACAAATTTAGAGTAAACTTCTTTGTCTTTTGAAGTTTTAAGAAATAGCAAAATTGCTTCTTTTGTTCTTTCTAGAAGTTTGTCCATTGATTTTGCTTTAGCAAAACAGTCAGGCAACCCTAAAACTCTAGACACTAAATATCCGTCTTTGCCTTTCTCTACTATAAATGTATATTGTTTTGGCATATTATCCCTTTTTCCCAATCACTTTCTTCCCCATGTATTTCTGCAAAACTTGAGGTATCTTAATCGAGCCGTCTTTCTGCTGGTAATTCTCAACAATCGCCCTTATTGCCCTGCCAGTTGCAATTGCAGTGCTGTTTAACGTATGCACAAATTCCTTTTCTTCGCCTTTCCTGTACTTTATGTTGAGCCTTGTTGCTTGGTATGATGTGCAGTTCGAGCAGCTTATAACTTCCCTGTACAAGTTTTCTCTTGGGAACCAAGCTTCTATATCATATTTCTTTGCTGCAACTGTTCCAATGTCGCCTGTGCATATGTTTACAACCCTGTAAGGAATTTTCAATTTCTGGAATAATTCTTCAGCATTGCCCAGCAATTCTTCATGGAATTTCCAGGAGTCTTCTGGCTTGCAGAAGATGAACTGCTCAATCTTGTTGAAGTGATGCACTCTGAACAAGCCTTTTGTGTCAATGCTGTGGCTTCCAAGCTCTTTCCTGAAGCAGGGGCTTAAGCCTACAAATTTCAAAGGCAGCTGCTTTTCCTCGTAAGTCTCATTCATAAGCATTGCAGCAATCGGATGCTCTGAAGTTGCTATTAATAATAAATCCTCATCCTCAATCTTGTACATCATAGTTTCAAAATCTTTTAAGTCAGTAACGCCTTCATACGGCTTTCTTCTGAGCATTAATGGGGGTTCAACCAAGACATAGTCCTTTTTGGCAAGAAAATCAACTGCAAAATTGACTAATGCAAGCTCAAGCCTTGCAATGTCACCAATCAAGTAATAGAAGCCATGGCCGCTTACTTCAGCAGCCTTTTCAAAATTTGCCAAGTTTAATTCTTGCAATAATTCACCATGCGGCTTTAATTCAAAGCTGAATTTTGGCTTTTCGCCCCATGTCTTTAAAACAGCATTGTCATTTGTATCTTTTCCAACAGGAACAGACTCGTGCAGTATATTAGGAAGCCTCATTAAATAGTATTCAATCTTGTTTTTTAACTCTTCAATCCTCTCATCGCTTTGCTTTATTTTGCCAGGCAATTCCTTTGCTTCCTGCACTTTTTCTTTAATTTCCTTGCCTTGCTTCTTTAACTGATTTATCTCATCTGTTATCTCGTTTCTTCTCCGCCTCAGTTTTTGGTTGTCTTGCAGTAATTTCCTGTACTCTGCATCGCTTTTCAGCAAGTCTTCCAGCCATTCCAGCTTTTCCTTTTCGTTTCTCTTTTCCAAATCCTTTCTTACAATGTGAGGGTTTTCTCTAATGAATTTTATATCTAGCATATAAGCAAGAATTCTTCAAAATCTATAAAAACCTTTCTGAAACGAAAAGTATAAATAGAAGTATTTTCAGAAGCTAAAAGGATACTTTGACAACAGGGGTTGAGTTTGATAAGAAAGAGGTGCATTAATGCAGAGAGTTGACAAGAGTCAACTTGGGTGTACGGAAGTTAATTCTTTTAGGGTTTTTTATCTGTTACAGCTTGTGTTTCTGAATGTTGAGGGGGTGGGATGATTGGCAGTTGTAGGTCCATTACCTGAAACAACTATGGATGGATTGGCCAGGATAGAACCTGGAGGAGGAATACCAAACCCCCAAACTGTAGAAGACATCCTAGTCAGCAGTAAATTAGGAAGTCCTCGAGCGGCTTTAGAGAGTTTAATAGAACAACAAATAGGTACTCCAGTGCATCTTTTTGATAGTTACCAAAAATTTGACCCAGAAATTGAACAATTTGCTGTGTTTGGTCGAGATGGTTCAGCAAGTTACATCGCATTATTGGATGTAGATGGAGGAGGTATTACATTTACTTTTTCGGACAAGGGCAATCAAGCAACCCATTGGCCTACAAAAGATTTCGCTGCTTTTGCGTATTTCCTAAGTGGTTTAGAGCAAATGACTAATTACAGTAGAAATGGAGGTTTGCCATTGCGCAGGCGCTTACCAACTTTTGACGAACGTTTAAGATGGGTATTTGTTACAGAAATGCCAAATCGAGAGACAGTTTCTGTTGCAGTTTATGCTGGAATGAATGATAGATTAGAACGATATGTAGTTTTAGGAAATGGTGATTTGCCTGACCAAAGAACTATAAAAATTGAGAATGAACCATCACTGAAATACAGGATGTGTGGCTCTTGCAGTTACCCAGGTGGATGGCGCGAAATACCACTAAGTGGCAGATCACATACGATAAGGCTTATCAATATTATAAATAAGATGGGTTACGAGCGTGCGATGCGAGATGAAGAACTTAGAAAATCCGGGTTTGAAGCAGTAGACACCACTAATTTCCCTCCTAAAAAATTCTTAGGTCATGTCATACAACCAACCTTAACTTCTCCTTCCTATTAATAGCTTCCATTAATCTTCTTCCAATGTTGTTGCTTTTCTTTATCTTTATGGTTCCTGTCTTGCCTGCTTTTGCGCTTAAAATGAACTCATCTCCAACATAGATGTCAACATCATGGTTTTGCATGTCAATGCCCAATTCAATCAATAACTGGTTCTTCTTGTGCCCAATCTCAAAAGGCACTTCTCTCTGCTCCTTGGCAGCACCCTTTATCTGATACTTTTCCTTCAGGCTTTGTATGTCAATGCCTATGCCAAGCTTTTCCTCAATTCTTGTTATGTTTACCCCCTGCTTGCCAATGATTCTTGCAATGTCTTCGTCTTGAACATAAACAATGCACTTGTTGTCAGACAGCATCTCAACTTCAACATTTCTTGAATATTTCTGGAATTCCGCAAGTATTGTAGTTTCTGCAAGCTTGTGAGCCCCGCTTTTTTCCCTGCCTTCCTGGACAGGAATCACAACAGTCTGCTCGCCGTAGCTGTATATCTCATACTCCAGCTTGCCAGTCTCAAATTCATTGACAACAACAACAGGCCTTGCCAAATCTGCTTCTGTCATTCCAGATGGCACTTTCACTGTCATTTTTAAGGCAAGAACCTTGCTGACAAATCCATTTTTGATGAAAATAACTGTGTCAATCACTTGGGGAATAACACCCATCTCAACCCTTCCGATAAATCTTTGGATTGCATCGACAGGGGATGTTGCATGGACAACTCCAACCATCCCAA
>JACPMS010000088.1 GCA_016185875.1 Candidatus Woesearchaeota archaeon
GAGAAGCTTGAGAAAAAGGAGAAACTAAGCGTTGAGAAAGCCGGTGAAGGACAGCCAATTAAATTCATATGCGTCAGCTGCAGGTTTAAATTCAACGTCAAGAAAGGCTCGCCAAAGGAAATAAAATGTCCATTCTGCGGCAAGACAAAATTGATGCTGGTAAAGAGGTACAAGGACGAGAATGATTTGATTAATGATTCTATGGATCCAAGGTTTGATTATTGAGCTAGTTTAATACTTGCGAGCACTTTCAATTCAGCCGCTAGTTGATCACTCCTTTCCCTGTAGAAATCCTTTTTATGATCAATCCTCTGTTGTACACCCTTGTAGGAATCAATTGCATCACGAGTCGCCCTCAACAAACCCTGATAAAAAGGCATAAAATGCTGGTCAGTTGCCAGTTGACTTACACTAATTTCTTCAGATTCCGCCCATTGTATGACGCCATTGTCAGTTTTTCCATTTAAAACAACAATAGACTCGCTACCCTTGTCTTCTTTTAGCGAAGTGAATACCCTAACTTTGCCTGATGCCTTGTCCCGCAATAACAAGTAAAAAAATCCGCCGACTTGATAAGAGTTATATATCGCAATAGCCTGCACTGAATCATTTTCAAAATAGCCCGACCATTCATTTCGCAAACTAAGTACACTGTCTTTTGAACTAGTGCTGTTTACAACTTCGTATTTCATAAACCTGGAACGGTCAAGAGGCGAGTACTGCCTGAAAAAAACTTCATCGGCAAAAAGCCCATTAACAAGTTTGTCAAGAAATGATTCTCTTTGTCTTTCATTTTCAAACCGCTCTCTTAAAAGGACCTCTTCAGCAACTGCAGCTTGAGCGTATTTTTCACTTAATTGTGATAAAAGATCTGTAAGCATAATCAATAGAAATGGTTATTGTCTTTTAAATTTAATGATTAGATTCTTTCAATACAGAAAATAATCCACTTTTTCTTTAATCTTTAATACTATACCAGTATACGAAAACGTTACATTTATATACTAGTTCATATATGGCTTTACTGCAAATCTTTGAATTTGTAATAATCTAGATAAAAAGTTGAGGTGACTGGTAAAATGGCAATGGATTTTGTGATTGAGAGTGCGCTTAAGCAGGGAGTAGCGCAACACGAGGACCTGCAAGTAGGACATGCGAACATCAAGGTTATTGGCTGCGGCGGCGCAGGCAGCAACATGGTAAGCTGGCTCTACAGGAAAGGAATAAGAGGAGCTGAAATTCTTGCATGCAACACAGACAAGCAGCATCTGGAGATAACAGAAGCTGACAAGAGGTTTTTGATTGGAAAAGAGCTGACAAGAGGCCTTGGATGCGGAGGCTTTCCTGACAAGGGAGCAAAGGCGGCGCAAGAAACCATACAGGAAATAAAAGAAGTCCTGAAAGGCTCTGACATGGTTTTTGTATGCGCAGGAATGGGCGGAGGAACAGGAACAGGCTCTGCACCGATTGTAGCGCAGACAGCAAAAGACGCAGGCGCTATCGTTATCGGCACAGTCACAATGCCATTTAGGATAGAAAGGGCAAGAATAGACAAGGCAGAATTTGGTCTGCAGCAGCTAAGGCAGAACTCTGACACAGTAATTGTTATAGACAATAACAGGCTGGTCAACATTGCAGGCAACTTGCCAGTACAGCAGGCATTCGCAGTAGCAAACGAGCTAGTCGCAACAATGATTAGAGGAATTGTAGAGACAATTGCAGTTCCATCGCTTGTTAACTTGGATTATGCTGACGTAAAAGCTATTATGCAAGATGGAGGCGTAGCAGCAATCGGAGTTGGAGTTTCAGACACCACTAACAGGGTAGAGGAAGCTGTCAAAGGCGCTTTATCAAACCCATTGCTTGAGATAAGCTACAAGGGAGCAACAGGAGCTTTAATCCATGTTGAAGGCGGTCCTGACATGACTTTAGATGAAGTCAACAAGATAGGCGAATTAGTAACAGAAAGCCTGGACACTGACGCAAACGTCATCTGGGGAGCAAGAGTCTCTGAGCAGATGAAAGGCAAATTGGCTGTAATGACAATTATCACGGGCGTAAACTCGCCATGGATACTTGGCAAGGCAGACAGGAAGACAAGAGTCATTGAAGCAAAAAGATTCAGCGACGAGCTTGGAATAGATTACTTTACGGAGTAACCGTTCCGCCAGTTAACGTCGGGAAACTTTTTAGAAAAAAGTTTCATCAAAAATGGAGGCTTCGCATTCGCTCAGCCCCCGAAATTTTTAATTCATTCCAATTTTCGAGGCTGAGGGTAGATTAGGAGTTGTAATTAATCAAGTTGAGGCTTTAGAAAGAGGAATTTGGAGTGAACAAGAATGCCGAACTCAGCTTAAGAGGATTGCAGCTGAATTAAGGTCAATTGAAAATTTGGTAAAAACTTACAAGTATTAAATATCAAAGAATTATAATCAAATTTCAAAAATAAAAAATAAAGGTGATTATAATGCCAGTAGACGAAGATAAGATAGTAAAGAAAATGGTTGCAGAAATCGCGGATGCAAATGAAAAGTTCATAGGGCAATCGCAGGATATAGAGAACTTCAAGAGGATCGTGCCAGTTCTTTTAGAGAAGGGCATAGACAATGTCAATCTTTCAATGTTTGATGAAGGAACAAAATCCAAGCTTCTTAATGCATTGGGCGAGGAATATATAAGAAGGGGCAGCATGAATGATGCCGTCAAGGCATTCATACTTGCAGGCAACAGGGCAAGGCTCGTGGAAGTTGGCGAGCATTATGAAGAGGTTAGCTTGTTCGGAAATGCAATAGACACTTACAGATTAGCAGATGCAAATGAGCAATTGCTTAATGTCGGGAAGAAATGCCTTGAGAACGGCCGTTTTTCTGATGCAATAAAAGCTTTCAGATTGTGCAATGATGTTGAAAATCTCACAAAAGTCGGAGACGAATGCTTCCAAAAAGGAAAGTGGGATTATGCCATTGAAATCTACAATGCAATTAACAGCTCTCACAAGCTTGTGGAGATAGGAGACAAATGCCTAAGGGAAAGGCAGATTGGGTATGCTTCAAAAGCGTATGAATTGGCCCATGACAAGGAAAAATTAAGCGC
>JACPMS010000089.1 GCA_016185875.1 Candidatus Woesearchaeota archaeon
AATAGCCTTCTTCCAATATTATTATTCTTTTTAATCTTAATCATTCCGGTTTTGCCTGCTTTTGCGCTTAAGATGAATTCATCTCCTATATACAAATCAAGATCCCTATTCTGCATATCCAATCCTAACTCAATAAGAAGATTATTTTTCTTATGATTTATCTCGAATGGAATCTCTCTTTGTTCTTTTGCTATCCCCTTGACGCTTATTTGATTGATTGAATCTATCTTTTCATTATCCTGCTTTTCATCAATGCTTTTCACGTCAATGCCTATCCCTAATTTTTTCTCCAGCATCATGATATTTGTGCCCTGCTTTCCAATAATTCTTGCAATATCATTTTCAGGAACATAGACAATGCATTTATTGTCAGATACCATCTCAACTTCAACATTTCTTGAATATTTCGAAAACTCAGATACTATCGAATTTTCAGCCAGTTTATGCACTCCTGGCTTCTTTTCTCTGCCTTTCTGCACTGGAATAACAACAGTCTGCTCGCCATAGCTGTATATTTCATATTCCAATTTGCCAGTCTCAAAGTCATTTACAACAACTACCGGCCTTGCCAAATCTGCTTCTGTCATGCCAGAAGGCACTTTAACAGACATCTTCAACTCAAGCACTCTGTTAACAAAACCATTTTTGATGAAAATTACAGTGTCAATAACTTGCGGGATTACACCCATCTCAACCCTTCCGATAAATCTTTGAATGGCATCAACAGGAGATGTTGCATGCACCACTCCAACCATTCCAACTCCAGCCAATCTCAAGTCAGCAAAGAGCTTGAAATCATCTGTGTTTCTCATCTCGTCAAAAATAGTGTAGTCAGGCCTTGAAAGCAATAGAATGTCATGTATTTCCTGAGCATCTCCATATGAAATTGCATACTGCGTTATGCGCTCTGGCAAAATCAAGTCTCTTGGAGCTTCAACTGTTTTAACAATCTTGTTTTGCAATGCATAATATTCAGCTAATGCCTGTGCAAATGTGGTTTTGCCCATGCCAGGCGCGCCTGCAACTAAAACTCCTTCTGCCTGCTCTGCTACCCTTTTCATTAATTTGTCGCTCAGTTTATAATCGCTTAAATTCAATCTCTTGACAGGCCTTACAGCTGTAATTTCCCATCCATCTGAAAATGGCGGCCTTGTTATAACAATCCTGAACAGGCCAAGCTGGACTATTGTTGAGTTTGCCCTTTCAATTTCAATAAAGCCGTCTTTTCTGAGCTTTGCGTCCTCTATAATCTCTCTGGAAATGTCCTGGATTTCTTCCTGCTTCAAAAGAGCTTTTCTTAACTCTTTAAACTGCCAGTTTCCCGGCATTCCCTTCTTTGCATAAGGAGGCACATTCTCCCTTAGGTGAACACTCATTGTCGTTTCGTCAAAAAATCTCTCAAGCTTTAATTTGCGAAGGCCCTTTTCAGGCCTTTTGTAGTAAATGACTTTCATTCCTTTTGCCAGTGCAACCTCGCTTTGAACCTTGTCAGAAGTTATTAAGGTGGCATCCTCGTCAAATGCAAGCTGCCTTATCAAGGAGTCAATCTCGCCAAGAGACGCATGTCTTATTTCAGCAGCATGCGGCCTAGTTCCCTTGTAAGAAAGCTCAAATCCTTTCTCTGCTGAGAGTTTTTTAATCCTTTTTATCTCATCCAAGCCAAGAAAGCCAATTGCTTTGCCAAGATTGGCCTGATGCTCAAGCTCTGCAATCACAGCCTCATGTATTATTATCTCGCTTGACTTTATTTGACTGTTTCTTACCTTTTCTGACAGCAAGCCTTCAATTATGACAGAAGTGTCTGGCACAATCTTCTCAATTATTTCTGTATTTACTTGTTCCATAATGAAAAAGAATAAGTATTTCTTTATAAAACTTTGTAAATTTGTTAATTTTCAATATAGAAACATATTTTAATTTGGTTTAAAATAATTATTTACAATACTGAAGATAATTTTATTTATTCCTCCTCCATAACCACCCAATCAATCCCATAAAGGCAACAGCAATAACAAAAAGCATCAAGATTAGCGTTTGCGGACTGGCATTTTCAAAATCATTAAACCATAATATCAGCCTCTGCAGCAGTGTGACATTTGTCAACTCAACTGGAAAATCCTTGCTTGAGCTATATTGCTTTTTTAATCCATCATAATAATTGACATTGATTTTGTAATTATTTTTTCCATACTTCAAATCTTTTCCAACAAAATTAAGAACAAATTTCTCGTTCTCTGTCAATTCATCAATGCTCCATTTTTTTCTAAAACCGTTCTGGGCAAAAACAACCTCAACATATTTTGGGCTTGACTGGGATTTCTTGGCAAGCGTGAAAGAAACACTGAAATTTTCATTGTAAGAAACATTTATCGGGAACTCCAAGCCTTCAATTTCAATTCTTGGAGCATCGTTA
>JACPMS010000082.1 GCA_016185875.1 Candidatus Woesearchaeota archaeon
AAATACAATGTAAAAGTCCTA
This sequence comes from Candidatus Woesearchaeota archaeon, assembly GCA_016185875.1. GTDB lineage: Archaea > Nanobdellota > Nanobdellia > Woesearchaeales > GW2011-AR4. Next base: position 22 of record JACPMS010000082.1, read on the forward strand.
GGCACGCAGATTGACGCAATAAAAAACACAGAAGACAGGGAATTGTTTGTCAAAAAGCTGGCAGAAATAAATCTTAAAGTTCCAGAAAGCGACGCTGTAAATACAGTAGAGCAAGCAGTTGACGTGGCAAAAAAACTAAAGTATCCAGTAATGCTAAGAGTCGCTTACGCCTTAGGCGGGCAAGGCTCTGGAGTGGCTCTTGATGAAGAAGAATTGAGAAACAACGCAAATAGAGCATTAGCTTACTCTTCCCAAGTTCTTGTTGAAAAATATCTTGGAGGGTGGAAAGAAGTTGAATATGAGGTTGTGAGAGACGCTTATGACAACTGCATCACAGTCTGCAATATGGAAAATTTTGACCCAATGGGAATTCATACGGGAGAAAGCATTGTTGTTGCGCCATCGCAGACTTTAACTAACAACGAGTATCACAAACTAAGGGACATCTCAATAAAAGTCATAAGGCACCTTGGAATCGTAGGAGAGTGCAACATTCAGTTTGCTCTCGACCCTTATTCAGAAGACTACAGGATTATAGAAGTCAATGCGCGGCTTTCAAGAAGCTCTGCGCTTGCATCAAAAGCAACTGGCTATCCATTAGCCTTTGTGGCTGCAAAACTTGCATTAGGTTATTCTTTGATTGAATTAGAAAATCAAATAACAAAAGTGACAAAAAGCTGCTTTGAGCCAGCATTAGATTATATTGTTGTTAAAATTCCAAGATGGGACTTGCAGAAATTCAAGCACGTAAGCTTTGAAATTGGCTCTGAGATGAAAAGCGTTGGAGAGGTTATGTCAATCGGAAGAAAATTTGAGGAAGCTGTGCAAAAAGCAATCAGAATGCTCAATATAAATCTTCATGGATTAGTAAGCAATAATCTAGCTTTTAATGATGTTGAAAAAGAATTAAGTAAACCGACTGATAAAAGATTGCTTGTAATTGTTGAAGCCATCAAAAGAGGAATCTCCATTGATAGAATTTGTGATTTAACAAAGATAGATAAATGGTTTTTGCACAAAATAAAAAATGTTGTTGAGACAGAAAAGGAGTTGTTGAAATGTAATATTGAGGATATGCCGGCAGAACTGCTGAGATCAGCTAAACAGCAGGGGTTTTCTGATTTCCAGATTGCAAGATTATTGTTCAAGGAAAATAAAAATAGCATGGAAGAAAAGCTGCTCCAAGTAAGAAATTTGAGGAAAAAATTTAATATTATTCCTGTTGTAAAGCAAATTGACACTTTGGCAGCAGAATACCCTGCAATAACAAATTATCTTTACCTGACTTATAATGGAGAAGAAGATGATATAGAATTTAACACTAAAAATAATGTTATTGTCCTTGGCTCAGGCGCTTACAGGATTGGCTCTTCTGTCGAGTTTGACTGGTGCTGTGTCAATGCTGTTTTCACATTAAAAAAATTAGGCTATAATACAATTATGATAAACTATAACCCTGAAACTGTCAGCACAGATTATGATGTTTGTAACAGGCTCTATTTTGACGAGCTGAGCTTTGAAAGGGTGCTTGACATTTATGAAAAGGAAAATCCGCTTGGAATCGTAATTTCAATGGGCGGGCAAATCCCAAATAACCTTGCAATGAGGTTATATAGGCATGATGTAAAAATTTTGGGAACATCGCCTTTAAGCATAGACAATGCAGAGGACAGGCATAAATTTTCCACTTTGCTTGACTCATTGGATGTTGACCAGCCCCAATGGATTGAAGCAAAATCAATTGACGAAGCCCATAAGTTTGCTGAAAGTGTTGAATACCCTGTTTTGATAAGGCCTTCTTATGTGTTAAGCGGGGCTGCTATGAGCATTGCCACCAACAAGAATGAGCTTGAGCAGTACCTGCAAAAAGCAGCTGATGTTTCAAAAGAGCATCCTGTTGTTATAAGCAAATTCATAACGAATGCAAAAGAGATTGAAATTGACGCAGTCGCGCAAAATGGCGAAGTTGTGATTTATGCAATTTCAGAGCACATTGAAAACGCAGGAGTTCATTCCGGAGATGCAACAATGGTTTTGCCGCCTCAATACACTTACCTTGAAACAGTCAAAAGAATAAAGGAAATCACAAAGGCAATTGCAAAATCATTGAAAATCACCGGGCCTTTCAATATTCAATTTATCGCAAAAGACAATCAAATCAAGGTTATAGAGTGCAACCTGCGAGCATCCCGAAGCTTTCCATTTGTCTCAAAAGTTACCAGGCATAATTTCATAGATTTAGCAACCAAGGCAATGCTTGGAATTGATGTAAAAGGCAAGTATAACACTCTTGACCTTGATTATGTTGGAGTAAAAGCTCCGCAGTTTTCCTTTTCACGGCTGCACGGGGCAGATCCTGTCTTGAGCGTTGAGATGGCATCTACTGGAGAAGTAGCCTGCCTGGGAAATGACGTGAATGAGGCATTTCTTAAATCATTGCTGTCAGTCGGATTTATAATGCCAAAATCAAATGTGCTGCTTTCAACAGGCCCGATAAAAAGCAAGGCTTACCTCTTGGAAAGTGTTAGAAAGCTCGCAGAAATGGGGTTCAAGCTTTATGCAACAGGAGGAACAGCAAATTTTCTGGAAGAAAACAGCATAAAATCTGCAGTTTTGCACTGGCCTCTTGAGAAAAAAGAGCCGAATGCCTTGACTTACCTTCAGGAAAGAAAAATTGACTTGGTCATCAACATACCAAAAAGCCTTGAGGAAGAAGAATTGACAAATGATTATCTAATAAGAAGGAAGGCAGTTGATTTTAACATTCCGCTATTAACGAATGCGCAAATAGCCAAACTGTTTATTGAATCAATTTACAAGAAAAAGATGGAAGAACTTGAAATTAAGAGCTGGGAGGAGTATTAGGGGACTAATTCTAGCCTATATCCCCCTTTGTAATCAAAAACTTCCCTTATTTTTAAATTTGGTTTAATTTTAAATTCATCTGTTGTTGGAAACTGAAGTTGTGAACGGACTAAATCACTTAATTCAATTCTTCTGCTTTCAAAATCATAAAAAGCTATCACTTCTGGTATTTGCACCCTTCCATCAGATTCTACTTGAGGATTAACGTACTCTACTAAACAATCTTCTGGATAAAGTCCTGTAAGTTCTCTAAATCCAGGGAAATGTGTACTGCCAAATATAATTTTTCTTTTTTCTCCATTTGGAAATGCCTTTTTCCTTGCTTCAATCACATATTCCAAATCAGGATTAGTTCCATAAAGCCTAAGAATTTTAAATGGGTCTGGAGGTATTCCAATTCCGCTGCTTGATATAAAATGTTCATATCTTGTCATTAAATTAGATTTGTCTAAAGAGG
>JACPMS010000084.1 GCA_016185875.1 Candidatus Woesearchaeota archaeon
AATTGGTGACTTTATGGTTGTTGCTGAAGAGGATATTATTTAGCATTAAATTTTTAAACGTCGCTTGTTTTCTTGATTAAGATTATTGGGGGTTAAATGCAGCCAGAAAACGCTCTGTGGACTGAGAAATATAGGCCATCGGATTTCTCTGAAATTAAGGGCCAAAAGGAGATAGTAAAGAGGGTAAAAGCCTTTGTTGAGCAGCAGAATCTGCCCCATCTTCTTTTTGCAGGCCCTGCTGGAGTTGGCAAGACAAGCTTGTCATTGGTGATAGCAAAAAAATTGTTCAGGGACTTATGGAGGCAGAATTTTCTTGAGCTGAATGCAAGTGACGAAAGGGGCATTGATATAATAAGAAACAAAGTCAAGGATTTTGCAAGGACAAGGGCAATTGGAAATGTGCCTTTCAAGATAATCTACCTTGACGAGTGCGATGCCCTGACAAGAGAGGCCCAGCAGGCATTGAGAAGGACAATGGAGAATTATACGCAAACATGCAGATTTATTCTTTCAGCGAACTATTCCTCAAAGATAATAGAGCCAATCCAAAGCAGATGCGTGATTTTCAGGTTCAAGCCATTGGAAAAAAAAGACATCTTTGCCATTATAGAAAAAATTGCAGATGATGAGAAGATAAAGATAGATGAAAAGGCAAAAGAGGCTTTGTATGAAATATCAGAAGGGGACTGCAGAAGGCTCGAAAACATATTGCAAAGCTCAGCAGCGGTAACTAACCACATTACAGAGGACTTGATACACTCGACTGCCTCAATTGCAAAGCCAAAGGAGGTGAAAGAGGTTCTGGAGCTGGCAATAAGCAACAAGTTCATCGAAGCAAGAAATAAGCTGCTGGACTTGATGCTGAATTATGGCTTGGCTGGCATTGACATAATAAAGCAAATCCAAAAGGAAATACTTGAGTTAAGCATTGACAACAAATCAAAAATGCTGCTCATAGAAAAATGCGGCGAAATAGAGTTCAGGATGACAGAAGGCTCTGACGAGTTTGTGCAGTTAGAGGCTCTGCTTAGCCAGTTTGCGTTAGTTGGAAATTATTAAGAAATATCCGCCAAGTGCTTGACTAAAATTTTTGTTTCTTTATTGTCCAAAACATTGTAGTCTAGCTTTATGTCAATGGTTTTTTCAAGGTCCGACCTGTCTGTGCTTAAGTCAGCAGTGCATGTCAAAGTCCTTTTTCCATTAACCAGTGTAACAACCCCTATACTGCCACTATCTAAGCCTCCGCATTTTGGATTTTGAACAACTGGGTCGCCTGTGGTTATTAATTCAACCTTAACCTTGTTTTCAATTTCTCTTCTCTTTTTTGGGTCCCTTGGGCATGCTTGGTCAAAGCCGCTGTTTGGAGTAATGTCACTTTTATCCCTGAAGATATCCACATTTCCATTCAGTGAGATATCAAAACTGAAAGACAATTTATCTTTTCCGATTACACTTTGCCTGAAATTAACTACTTGCACAGGTGCTGAAGAGCTAAATACTGTCCTGCTTCCAGTGGGTTTGCAAAGGCCGTCATCCCTGACATTGATCATATCCCTCAATATGCAGAGTTTGGTAGATGCTCTTGTTTGATAAGCATAGCACACATCTGCCCTGAAGGTAAACTCCGTGTTGCCGCTGAATTTTCTTGGCCTGTAATCATCCCTGCTTTTCGGGAAAGATGCAAATGTGGTTGTTCCTTCAATTATATTTCCTTCAGCATCGCGCTTTTTCGCTTCCAAACCGTCTTCTGGCACTTGCTCTCTGTTATCGTCTTGCACTGCATTAAAGTCCTCAGGATCAAAGCCGACAAGGTTTATTTTAACATCACTTTTCTCAACTTTAAATTCGCCGTCATTCTTCAGCCTTACAATTGCCTTAAATCCAAAGGTTTCATCATCAGTCACTTCTGGCGGAGGGCTGTCTTTTTCAAAATTCATTGTAATTCCAGCTGTTCCTCCTATGAAGGGCGTTCTTGGCGCTCCTCCAGTGGCTGCCCCGCTTTGCTTGCAGGCAGACAATGCCAGAACCAAGCTAATAAGCAGTGCAATAACATAATACTTCTTGTTCATTTTTCCTCTTGTCAATGGATTTATTTATTTTAATGTTGGTATATAAAGTTTTTGGTTTGGATTCGAAGTTTTTTAACGAGCAGTTATATCATCAAGTCTCTTCTCCTCCACGTGGTCGAACATAGTCAGGTACTGTTGGGGACTCCGTTGTGGGTGTTATTGGAGTTTCAGCAGCACCACCAAAACCAGCGCTAGTTTCCTTCTTTATCAGTATCTTTTTTTCTGCTGTGTTTCTGTAGCCATAACTTAATCTAATCGACAAAGGTGTTGTGTAAGCAGAAATTTTATTGCTATATGCACTACTTGGGAGTTCACAAATTACGAAACCCTCTCCATTTATGATTCTTATATTACCGGAAGTATCCTTAACATTGCCATCAACAAAAGGCCCACATGTCAATGGATTGTTAGATATTTTAACAGAGAGTATTCTTACTCTATCTACGTCTTCTCTTTGTATCTTTGTTTGGCTCTCTTGTCCATATGGATCACATTTATTATATGCAGCATAAGTGGTTAGCACATCACCATTTCCGACATTTCTTATCGTTATTTTAAACTGTGTCTTTGTTGCAAAAGCCTCTTCATCAATTTTTGTAATAGCTACTGGAGCACCTTGATTTGATAATGCAATGTTTTGCACTTCACAAACCTTTTTTTCCTTTATTGTTGAATAAGGATTTGGGTCTATGCACACAGAAGGACCAGCTACAGTCTCGTAAGGGTAACACGCTGTCGCCAATAATACTGGCTCGTATTTTTAAACATTTAATCTGTTAATATCCAGTTCACCACTAAAAGTTAGTATGTCTTGACCGCCATTTGGGTTTATAGTGCTTTTACCTTCCAAATTTCTAACATTTAATATACCCGGATTAGGGTCTTTTGATTTAAATTTAATAATATTAGGATCATAGCCACTTAAAAAAATTTTACCAAGGTTGAGCCCTTCAGTAACATCTTCAGGCTGGGGAAACGCACCTTTATTCCTAATGTCCAGAACAACATCAAACACATGTGTTTCAGGAGGAGCACCTTGCTCAACAACAATCTTTGCAGGCGGAGCGTTAGGCAAAAAATTTAAAGCAATGCCTTCTGTTCCTGTCCTTATCTCTTCCAAGGCTTTCTGTGTGTCTTTTTTGCCCCCTATTTTGCATCCAGAAATTGAAATTAACAGAACTAGGAATACTGTGATAATAATATTTTTTTTCAATTTTATCACTCTTTAATAAAAAATTGGAGTTTGTGTATATAAAAGTTTTTATCTGGCGATTTTTTGAATTAAATAATTCGCTGATATTGATTGTGTGTAGCCATAGCTTAATACTATCTTAAGCGGCGTTAAATATGAGTCTTGATTGGCGCTAACTCCGCCTTTTTCCTTTAAGGCGCACCATATAATATCCTTTTTATCTTTAAGCTTTATGTGACCTCGTTCGTTGCTGCCCAGTTTTTTTTGCAGCTGGCATTCAAGTTGAGTCCCAGACAAATAAGCATCAACATAGACAATATTCAAGTCTTCATGTGTAGTACTGCTTTGCGTACAGAATTTATCAACAACTTCTCTTCTTATCACTGTGCCTTGCCCCTTGTTCTCAACATAAATCAGGAATTGAGGTACAACATTTCCATAACCTTGCGGGCTTTGCTGTGATTCTTGGCTTGGAAGCATTTGCATTTCTACTTTAGTTACAGCAACAGGCGCTCCCTGGCCATTACTAAAGACCATATCCTGCAGTTTGCAGACTTTTTTCCCAGGTCTAATGCCGCTTATATCAGTATCCACACAAACAGTGCTGCTTAAAACTGTTTCATAGGGATAGCATAAAGTTGCAATAACTGTAGAAGGGTGCGCTTCGCTTTGCGGATCAACTTTTCCTGCTTGAATGTTATAGCTTATTACTTCTTCTTCGCCTTTCTGGTTTATAGTGCTTCTTCCTTCTAAGTTAAAACTAGCTGCATTTTCTTTGACTTTTTCTATTTTTCCACCTGTCAATAACTCTACTTTTTTTGTGTAATCTTTTTCAATGCCAAGTGATAATATTGATTTATCATTGTCCTTTAAACTAAAAGCTCCTTTATTCCCCACTTTTATTACAGTTGGAAATACATCCCCTTCAAACACTTTTTGTGGAGGAGTATTTTTAAGAAATTCCAATGTTAAGCCAGCAAAACCAACCCTGACATCTATGTCTTTTGTTGTTGTTTTAGTAGTGCTTGTAGTACAACCTAGAATAAAGAGAAGAATAAAAAAGATAATTAGAATTCTCTTTTTGTTTTGAGCCAATAAGATTAATTTTAGCATTATTGTCCACCTGAATGTTAGCCTAATGGTACAAAAATAGCTGTATCATCAACCGATTTAACGACAGGGGTCTCGGCGTAATTTGACTCTGCAACATCACTATATGCAGTAATTCTGTAATAATAATTAACCTCATCTTCTACATTTTTATCTACATATTTTGTTTCTGCACTATCATAAGAGGCTGTACTTTCACCTGTTTGTTGTTTATAGCGATACACAAGATATCTAACACTTGGTGTAGGGGACGCACTCCAAGAAACGGTTATACTCTTACCTGTATTTGGTGTATCTACAGCTCTGGCATTAGTTGGAGGAAGTGGTTTTTGAGTTGAACCTACAGAAGCAGTTTCGTCCTCGGTTGATTGAGATGGTACATCTTCACTTGAAATTATACTCCTAATACCACTATTATCAACTATCACACCATCCTTTATTTTGTTGTATTTATCTATTACCCTTTCAACATAATTTACAGTGCCATCTACACAATTTTGTATGCATTTAGATTTATCTTTGGAATCTTTACATGCCTTTTCGCATTTAGCTTCTGGTCTGCAACCTAATCCATTGTACGCTCTCAAAGCAGCTTCTACGCCTTTGTAATTTGAGTATTTTCTATAACGTTCTGGTTGCACACTTGGTGGGCAGTATTTGGCAAGAAGAGATGGTGGTATGCCTCCTTTATATTTGTCATAATTATCTCTTAAAATTTTTATTCCCATTTGTATATTGCAATCTCTATCATATATGGTCTTTCCATTGCAAACTGAACTGGCAAGACTTTCATGCTTTTTATTTATCTGCATCATACCAACACTACTTTTATCATAACTTGTCAAAATTTGTTCAGACCCGCAATAAAGTTCATCACTTTTTTTGCAGTTATGCCAATAATTTTTTCCACTTTCTGAGCAGCAATGTCTCCACCCACTTTCAATAAGAGATAGAGCTGCAATCAAATCTGGTCTAAATCCTTGTAACCAAATGTCTGCACCAGGCTGAAATTCTAGTGGGATCTTTACTAGTGGTTCTGGAACTGTTGATATCACTTCTACTGGCAATGACTCCACATTAATAGTTACAGAATTCTCAAGCAGGTAATTGTATCTTGCTCTAACTCTAAAGTACCTTGTAGTTATTGGTGTATCATCCAAAAGTTTCTTTGGCTTCGTATCAAAACGGCATACAAAGCTTCTGTGCTTGTCTATGTCTTTATTTAAATCTTTAAATTCAAGGCTGCCTACATCTAATGCATAACCATTATATTTCTCCTTAGTAGGACCTTCTCCTTCACCAACTTCGAATAGGAAATCACATTCTTTTTCACAATTTTTATTGGTAATTGAACATTCATTTATACAATTGCTAAGCTTAATTTCAACACTGTGTGGATCCTCTGTATCATCCTTCTTGAATGCATTACTGCACGCATCCACGCATGGTTTATAAACAGTATCATCACAAGTTCTTTTACATTTTGTTGAGTCGTACTCCACAAAAGGCATACTGCAAGGACACTTTAACCTTTCCACAGAATTTTTTTCTGCACTACAACTTTTAATATCTGGAAGTTCAACGCCAGGAGGAGTTAATAAAATAAGCTCTGTTATGTTTTTAATCTTGCCGTCCCATCTTGAAATTATTCTCTTATCTTTATCTTGAATTTCTTTTCTGTTGGTTAAAGTAATTCCTATCGCTGGTTTGACAGCATAACCCTCGCTTACCGTAATGGGGAGTTGTCCTACATCAAGCCCGATTTCAACAGGACCATTCGTATGCACTGCTGCTGGCTTTTTATCCTTAATCCCTAATTCTGTAAGAGGGTCTAAATTTTCTCGTGAATAAGCCCTAAATCTGTCTCTATCCATAAAGTAAGCCTTGATATAAGCATCTGTTCCAAAATTATACTCTGCTGAAAATGTTATAATGTTTTGACCTGGCTTAATCTCCTTGTCTTTTTCCTCTTTTTTTGGAGGCAAAAATGTACATTCTGTGTCAACTTCCTCTAATGTAAAAATTGGAAATTTTATATCAGGTATTATCTTATCTGCTCTTATCTTTTTATTGTCTTTCCACCTATAACAGCTGAAATTGATGATTACGGCATCTTGATAAGTTTTGCTTCTTATTGAGCCCCATACTGTTATAGGCTCATCAGTATAAAACTTAGGATCAGCGGCTCTTAAATTACTAAAATATACCCCTAAGCTTTCATATCTATTTTTCTCAACATTGCCTCTGTAAAGACCTGCTGTGGCTATATCAAGCCTGCTTTCGATTAGTTCTGTAAGCTTGTCTTTAAATTGGCTATAGAAATCTTTATAATCAGCTCCTCTTATTGCTTCAAATTGTATACTTGTGGCTTCAACTCCAATTGATTGAATTGTGAATATCAAAAATATCCCAAGAACAAAAAACAATGACGCTAAAGCATAAGTACTTTCTGCTCTGAGATAACAGTAAAATAAAACAAACAATACTAGCATTGGAATAAACTTAAACACCTCAATTCCAGAATTCCAAAGAAGTCCATATCCGTAAAAATCAGCTATAATAAGCCCAGGAATCAGTATATGCCAAAAAGCTGGGTTTTCTTTCTCTAAACGAGCTATATAACCAAATCCAAATATTAAGATGTAAAGAACATGTAAATCTGCTCTTATATTTCTTATCCAACCAATATTCACCCAAAAAAAAGAGAATACAAAAGCCATAAAAATATAAGTTGGGTAACTAGCCATATCTGTGCCAGCAAATTTATCTTTTAAAAAGAAGAATGCAATAAACATAAAAATTATTAATGCTAAAAATATATAATTTACATAATTAAACTGTAGAGTTTTAAATGCATTATCTTTGCCAAATAAACCAAACATCAAAAATAAGGCTATAATAGTGGCTGGTACACCAAAACCAATACCAAAAAACTTAGAAGGTTGTGCTGTACCCTGCCTAAATCTAAATACTAATAATGCAAAGACAACTATAACCAATATTATTACTAATGCGCCAAAGTATCCTGATTGAAGTGCAAAATACTGTTGGATACGTAAATAGTATACATTAGCAACTTGATTTATGGCGAAAATTAAGACAAACGATAGTACAAATCTGACTACATGCTTTTTTGATAAGTCATAAAACATACTAAATACCAAAAATATAAAAATAACAGACGATGTCATAACAGCTGCCCAAGTTGTGTTTAGAACTCCTGAAAGATCAAATTTAAACCCAGCATATGGGGGACCTATATATTGGCCTATGTCTATTATTGCTATATTTGTAAATGGAATAGTAATAACTGATGGCAACAAGTCTATTATCCATATAATAAAAGCAAATGCTATAAAAAAATAGGTACTGTCCTCTTTCTTGACACCAGACCAAAAGCCCCAGAAAATTAGGATAATAAACAGCAAAAATAAAAGTCCTTGCAAAATAAACAAAACTGTTACTTTTAAATAGCCTTTAATCCATAAATAAGACCCTACAAAAAAAAGGATAGTAATAAGCCATAACCAAAATCTGCTGCTTTTTGCTGTATTTACTGTTAGATTAATAGCTCTGTTTATAAATGCATCTTCTGCCCTAGTCATTAATTGATTTTTTGTATTTCTAAGTGCTTGGAATCTGCCTGTCGGATTTGGTGTTTGTCCTGCTGGATTTCCCGTAATTCCATTAGTCATTTTTCCTCAATATAACAACATCTAAAGAATTCTTCCCAATCCACCTCTTGTTTTTAAGCAATTTAATATAATAAGATAGGTATGGTTTGTTGTTTTTGATTATTTGATTTAATGAGTTTTTTAGTTAATGCGTTTTAAATTAATGTTTTTATTAATAATCTGTCAAAAACCACCTGTCAAAGACTGGTGGCATGGTTATGCAATGGTAAACATTGCGTGGTTTTGGACACCACAAAATTCCGCTTATTTGTGGTGTCCAAATTCCATGCAATATTTAGCTATATGTAAACCACTTATGAAACATAAGTGGAATTTTGATGTTTAAACTAATTCAATTCTCAACTCAGCTACTTCCATGTCCTCCAATGGCTCAAATCTTAAAAAATTATTTCCTTCTGAAACTTTGCTGTTAATGTTCTTTGTAAATGTTGTTTTGTCAGTCTCTATGGTTTCCACATGCCCGTTTACATCAAGCTTTGCCCTTTTCTGCTTCTTGTCATCAATAAATTTGATTGCAACTTCAACATCTTGGTCTCCACTTCTTATTTTTCTAAATGCGTCTGGTGTTACCTCAAAGAAGTATGTCTTTACGCTGGGCTCCTTGAATTCCAAAGCGATTTTTATCTGCTCAACAGAGTAGCTGCCTTTGTTCGTCTTGAATATTATGTTGTTCTCGCCATCATTTAAAGCGCTCTTTGGTATGCTTTGCTTGTAGACATTATTGCAGACTGGGACAGAGGAAAACAGCTTCTTATTGTTGATAAATACATCCAAAGCTCCTACATCATTTACATTGCTGCAGTAAGGTATGAATTTAAGCGTTGCCTTGTCCATGCTTGAAAACTCAGATTCGCTCAGAGTAAAGATGTTAGTGCTTTCCTGCTTGCTTGTGTCAGTTATGTCTCCGACAATCTTGACATTCTCCAGGCTGTACTCGTTTGTTGTCCAGAACTGCATTCCCACAGAAGAAACGCTGAACTCCAGGGAATTCTTTTTTCCAAGAAGCTTTTTGTCCAGCTTTACAGGCTCTATGACTTCACTCGTCAGCTCATTCTCAAAAACATTGGCCCCATTAAGCTTAATCGCTAAAACTCCCTTTCTTTTTTTTGCTGTAAATGAAGCAACAGCATTGTCTGTATTGTCAGGGTCTTCCAGCTCAAAGTCTATTACCTTTGTTTTCTTGTCAAACCACCCATTCCTTACAATAAAGGGGTTTATTTTTTCAAGCTCTTTTGCATTTGTTGTTTCAACCAAAAATATGTTTGAAATGCTCTTTTCATCTTCCAAGCCTTGTGATACGCTCAATTTGCCGGGAAATGCCTTCAGCAGAACATTTGAGTTGTCTTCCCCAGTTGCTGTTTTTGATGTTTTTTCCTCTACAAGCTTTTCCCTTTCAGAGCTTGGCAAAAATACAATATAAAGAATAATCAACCCAGCAATTATTGCGACTAAAACAGCAGCATTCATCCCGGATTGGGCTTTCTTTTGCATTATTGCACCTTTTTTAATAGATTTGGTTAACTACTCTTGAGAAATTAACATAAACATATTTAAATGTTGCGGAAAACCTTGTTTTCCGAAACCGGAAAAAGCGATAGCTTTTTCTATGTTTTTATTTTAATATAGGATATGAAACTTCTCTACTCTAACCTTAAAAGGGGAGAGGTAAAGGTATTGACTCAAAATCTTGATGACTTGTGGTACTTGAGCACCATAGTCGAGCCAAAAGACACTGTCAAAGGCAAAACCCTAAGGAAGATAAAACCCCAAGCAAGCGAAGAAAAATCAAAAGAAGCTGTAAAAAAGCCTGTTTTCATAAAGCTCGAAGTTGAAAGGGTGGAGTTCAGCAAATATACAAACATATTAAGGATGTCTGGTGTAATAAAAGAGGCTCCTGAAGAAGTGCCTTTAGGGGAATATCACACATTCAATATTGATGACAACACTGCAATTACAATAATAAAAGAAAACTGGCTTAAGTACCAGCTTGACAAGCTTAAAGAGGCATGCTCAGAAAAAAAATCCTCATTGCTTATATGCGTCCATGACAGGGAGGAGGCGTATTTTGCCTTATTCAGGAAATACGGCTATGAAATCCTGGCTCATATCCAAGGGGAAGTTCAAAAGAAAAGGGAAGAAAACATAAAGAAGGAAAACTTTTATTTAAGTGTTATAAAAAAATTAAATGAATACATTGAAAGACACAAGATAAAGCAAGTGATTTTGGCAAGCCCTGCATTCTGGAAAGAAGACTTGATGAAAGAAATAAAAGACAATGAGTTAAAACAGAAGATAATTCTTGCAACCTGCTCTTCAGCAACAAAAAACGGCATAGAAGAGGTTATAAAAAGGCCAGAGGTGAGGGAAGCTTTGAAGCAGGAGAGAACAGCAAAGGAAATCAACAAAGTAGAGGAGTTATTTAAGGAAATTGCAAAAAGCAACCTTGCTGTTTATGGAATGAAAGAAACAGAGAATGCATCATTAATTGGCGCTGTAAAGGAGCTTTTAATAACTGACAGCTTCATACAAAAATCAAGAAGCGAAAATTTTTACAATAATGTTGAAAACATGATGAAAATTGTTGACAGGACAAAAGGAGATGTTGAGATAATAAGCTCTGAGCATGAGGGTGGCAAAAGGCTTGCAGCTATTCTAAGGTTTAAGCTGAATTATTAACACAACCTTTAAAAATATTTTATGGTTTATAGCTTAACATTTTAAAAAAGAGGTGCATATGCCGGAATTCATAGATTCAATCCTGAAAGAGGACAGAATTTTCTATCCTTCTCACGAATTCAGCAGAAAGTCCCACATTAAAAAAATACAGGAATACTCAAGGCTCTACAAAAAATCAATAGAAAATCCAGAGGCTTTTTGGGCGGAAAAGGCACTGCAATTGGACTGGTTCAGGAAATGGGATATTGTATTTAGAAATGACATGGGCTTTTTCAAGTGGTTCGAAGGAGGCTACTTAAATGTCTGCCATAACTGCTTGGACCGAATTGTAAAATCCGGAAAGAAAAATAAGATTGCATTGATTTGGGAGCCAGAATCTGGCAAGGGCAAAGCATACACTTACGGGCAATTATTAAAAGAAGTATGCAGGTTTGCAAATGTCCTTAAGAAGCTAGGGGTTAAAAGAGGCCAAGTTGTTGAAATATACCTTCCTATGATTCCAGAGCTGCCGATTGCAATGCTTGCGTGCGCCAGAATAGGCGCTATACACTCAGTTGTTTTTGCTGGCTTTAGCTTTGATGCATTAAAGGACAGGATACAGGACTCAAAAGCAGAATTGCTGATAACAGCAGATGGAAGTTTCAGGAACGGAAAGATATATCCGCTTAAGGACAATGCTGATTCTGCCTTGAAGGAATGCCCATCAATTAAAAATATGATTGTTGTTAAAAGGACAAGCAATAATGTTAATATGCTAGATAAAAGGGACCGCTGGTGGCACGAACTGATAAATGAAAAAGATATAAATGATTTTTGCGAGCCTGAAAGCATGCATTCAGAGGAGTCTTTGTTTATTCTGTACACAAGCGGCACAACAGGCAAGCCAAAAGGGATTCTGCATACCCAGGCAGGCTACTTGCTTTTTGCTTATCAGACTTTCAGATGGATTTTTGACATAAAGGATGATGACATTTATTTCTGCACAGCAGACATTGGATGGATTACAGGCCATTCTTATATTGTTTACGGGCCGTTGGCAAATGCAGCAACTGTTGTTATGTATGAAGGCTCACCCACATTTCCAAAGCCGGATAGGTTCTGGCGCATAGTTGAAAAGCATAAAGTTACAATTTTTTATACTGCTCCAACTGCAATAAGGGCTCTTGCAAAAGAAGGGGATGACTGGCCTATGAAATGCAGCTTAAGCAGCTTGAGA
>JACPMS010000040.1 GCA_016185875.1 Candidatus Woesearchaeota archaeon
ATTAATGCCGCTTAACTCATTGGAGAAAAGGCAGCTGAGGAAATCTGCTGCTGTTATTAAGGGGATAATAAAAGGTTGTGTTCATTGCTAATTTCCCACAAACTTTGAGTACAATGACTTTGCTTCCTTTTCGTCTTTTGCCCTTATCAATGCCCTGCCATCATTAAATATAGTCATTTTATTATCAAAATTAATGCAGTAGCCAAAGTCAATGACCCTGCCGATTTTTTTTAGCTTGTTTTTCAGGTTTTTGAACATTTTTTTATCAATTGATTTTAATCTTATTTGGTAAACATTATCGCCGCATAATTTTATAATCTTTGATGATTTCTTTCCAGTTAAATATTCAAAATTATTCTTAACGCAGCATATGCAACTTGGATTTTTCTTGACTTTTATTTTTAACAGCTCATTTCCCCAAGCATCAAAGAACAACAATCTTTTCTCAATATTTGTATTATTCAAAATTATTTTTATTGCTTCATTCACTTGAATCGAGGATATAAGGTTGGCTATTGCATTCAACACTCCGGCAGTTTCGCAAGTGTCCAATTGGGCTGCTTCTTTTAAAAAACACCTCAAGCAGGCATTGTTTTTGTTTGGAATAATGTTAAAGACATAACCTTTGCTTCCAACTGCAGAGGAATAAATAAACGGAATTCCATTTTTAACGCAGAAATCATTAATCAAAAATCTTGTTTCAAGGTTATCAGTGCAGTCAAGAATTAAGTCTAAATTATTTTTGTCAACATTTAAAATTTTTTCAATGTTATCAAAATTCAAGTCGTCAATAAAAAAATCTATTTGAACATCGGAGTTTATTTTATTTAAATGCTCTTCTGCAGCCAATGCTTTGGGCTTTCCAATATCCCTTTCATCAAACAGGCTCTGCCTTTGCAGGTTTGACAATTCAACAACATCTCTGTCAATCAAAAATAATTTTCCAATTCCAGCTCTTGCCAATAACCCGGCAGAAACGCTGCCTAAAGCGCCTAACCCAATTATTGCAGCTGTGCTTTTTCTTAATTTTTGCTGCCCTTTTCTGCCGATTTCTGGAAAGATTTCTTGGCGAATGTAGCGCATAAAGTACGGAAATATATAAGCAGTTTTAAAGGTTTAGAAAATATTTATATTTTATTTTGTAACTGATACACTTTGTCTCTAATTTCTCGTAAAAGCTCTCTGGTTTTTCCATAAACCATAAGCTGAGATTGTCCATACATTAATTCATATTGAGGCCTACTCAAACCTAATTCATTAAAGAGCAATATCAGTTGAAAACTAATTTCTTCAAGTATATGCCTACCTCTTGCCCCTTTGTGTTTGCTCTTGTGCCAGTGGTCATGACGCCCAACTACTACATAACCAGACTCAATTAACGACTTCAAATATTCCCTCGATTTCTCATCACCTTTGTGTAAAATCTTGTATTTACCAACATTCAAGTTTTCTAATTTTGAAGGTGGTATTTCTATCTTATCTTCAATTTCAATCCCCAAAAATGCTTTTAATGATTCAATAGAATAGAAAAATTTAGGACTGATAGTAACTAGAATACCTAAACTTTTGGCATCTTTTTCAATTCTATTATAAACAGTCCTCGCTAGGTGGAGATATTCTTCAAACTGACTATTTGTATAGTCTAGGAAACTTCCGTGTTTAACTACTTCGAAAATTGTATCAAAATCTAATATCCCTTCTAGTCGATCAAAATTTTCTTGAAATTTGGCTAAAGTGAGTATCTCAGATACTTCTTTAGCTCGTTTCTCAGGCACTCTAAAAATACTTCTAAGTAAGTCTTCTAAATTTTTATCTAATGTCATAAAACATAATATATTTTCTCCCTTTATAAAGTTATCTATTTGTCACTACTTAAAAGTGTCTATATTTGAATCCTATGAAACTCCAAATTCTATCACAAAATTTAAATACTAGTTAACAATCGTTAAGTCTTATGCAGGAAACAATGCCGCAGGAGATTGAGGTAAGGTATATTCTGCCTGCCATAAGGAGAGAACTGGCAAAGGTATTCATAAACGAACATAAGCAGAGCCAGAAGCAAGCAGCCAACATACTTGGCTTGACAGAAGCTGCTGTTTCACAATACATTCATTCTAAGAGGGCAAAAGAGGTTGTGTTCAGCGAAAACATAGTAAATGAAATAAAAGTGTCTGCTGACAGGATTTTGGCAGACAAAAACAACAAGCAAAGGCTGATTGCTGAGATGTACAGGATAAGCAACCTCACAACAGTCAGGCAGATATTGTGTGACATACACAGGGCACAGTCAAAAGAGCTTGAGCATTGTAATGTGTGCTTTGACGAAAGCGTGTTGACAATAAAAACTTAATAATTTTTGGCAATATAATTGCGAAATAAAAATAATGCATAATACCAGTTAAGACAAGAATTACAAAAAATTAATTTCATATCCATGAAAAAGAGCGTTAACTAAAACTATTATTGAAAATGGCGCCAGCAACAGAACAGGTTTTTGACAAGGATTACAGCAAGTATGGATTTCATGACAAAGAAGAATTCGTGTTCAAGGCAAAGAGAGGCCTTTCAAAAGAGATAGTGGAGCAGATATCAAAGATAAAGAACGAGCCGGAATGGATGCTTAAATTCAGGCTGAAATCGCTTGAAGAGTTCTACAAGAGGCCGATGCCTCAATGGGGAGCCAATCTCAATACAATAGACTTCGATAATATATTCTATTACTTAAGGCCAACTGATAGGCAAGGCGATTCCTGGGAAGATGTGCCGGAATACATCAAGAATACATTCACAAAATTAGGCATTCCAGAGGCTGAGCAGAAATTCCTGGGGGGAGTGGGTGCTCAATACGAAAGCGAGGTTGTCTATCATAAAATAAGAGATGATTTGGCAAAACAAGGCGTTGTTTTCCTTGACATGGATGGTGGCTTAAGAGAATATCCTGAAATTGTGAAAAAATACTTTGGAACAGTCATACCATATAATGATAATAAATTGGCTGCATTAAACAGCGCAGTATGGTCAGGTGGAAGTTTTGTTTATGTCCCTGCTGGCGTTAAAGTAGATTTGCCACTGCAGGCATATTTCAGGATTAATGCAAGAAACATGGGGCAGTTTGAAAGGACTTTGATTATTGCAGAACCAGGCGCTTCAGTTCATTACATTGAAGGATGCACCGCACCTACATATTCCTCTGATTCATTGCACAGTGCAGTTGTCGAGCTTATTGCAATGGAGGGCTCAAGAATTCAGTACACAACTATACAAAACTGGAGCAATAACGTCTACAACCTTGTCACAAAAAGGGCTTTTGCCTATAAAGACGCAACAGTATTTTGGGTTGACGGCAATTTAGGAAGCAAAATCACAATGAAATACCCAAGCATTTATTTGCTGGGAGAAGGGGCAAAGGCTGAGATATTGAGCGTTGCGTTTGCAGGAAAAGGCCAGCATCAGGATGCAGGCGGAAAAATCTTGCATTTTGCTCCGAGCACGACATCAAGAATCACATCTAAATCAGTAAGCAAAGACGGCGGAAGGACAACTTACAGGGGATTGTTAAAGGTTGCTGAAGGCTGCCATAATGTCAAGTCGCACGTAAGCTGCGATGCGTTAATTTTGGACGAGCACTCAGCATCGGATACAGTGCCTTACATGGAAGTCAATGAAAAAGATGTTAATATAGAGCACGAAGCAACTGTCGGCAAGATTGGAGAAGAGCAGTTGTTTTACCTGATGAGCAGAGGCTTGTCGCAAGACCAGGCAATGACAATGATTGTAAGCGGCTTCATGGAGCCTTTCACAAAAGAGCTTCCTCTTGAATACGCCATTGAATTAAACAGGCTGATAGCATTGAACATGGAAGGATCTGTCGGGTAAAGATTTATATTGGGGTTTCTTATGGTTATTAAACAAAACCTAGTTACAAAAAACGCTATGCAGGAATTAAGCCAGGCTCAAAGTGCTTTTGCATCTGAAAAAAAGAAAGAGGCTTTGGATAAATTCAAGGCTTTGCCAATCCCGCAGGAAAAGGAAGAAGACTGGAGGTACACGCAAATAGAAAAATTAAAGCTGGAAAATTTCGAGCCATTTGAGCCAAAGACAGCAATTTCAGCAGCTGAATTAAGCGATGATTTAGTTGAGAAAGGGGTTATCTTGACTGATATAAACACAGCCCTTGATAAATACGAAATTGCCCAAAAATACTTCTTTAGGAACACCAAGATTGACAAGGACAAGTTTGCTGCTTTGAGCGCTGCTCATTTTAATCATGGATTTTTCTTATATGTTCCAAAAAATGTTGAATTAAAAGAGCCAATCTTGGTGAATTTCAGCTTTGAAAATGAAACAAGCGCATTGCATAATATAATTGTTGCTGAGCCAAACAGCAAAGTCGATTTTGTTGAGGAATATACAAACAAAGAGACAGATAAAGGGCAGCTTAATGCATGCGTTACAGAAGTTTTTGCGAATAATGATTCAAAAATCAATTTTTACCATCTAAATAATTGGACAAAAAATGTTTATAATTTCACAAACATTGTCGGAAATTTGGACAGGAATGCTTCAGTAAATTTTGTTTCCGGATGCTTTGGCGGAAAATTGAACAGGCTTAGGATTGACACTCTTTTCAATGGGCAGGGCTCGCAGTGCAATAATCTTGGCATTTTTTTAGGCAGAGGCAGGGAGCACATAGACTTTACAACCAATATGTACCACAATTCTGTCAATACCACAAATGAGGTGTTGGTGGATGGAAAAAACATATTCATACTTAGCTAATAACATTTTAAAGCTGGGAGATAAAACCTTAGCCAACAGCATACCCAGCTTGAAAATTGATGCAAATGATGTCAAGGCATCTCATGGCGCAACAGTCGGCCAGATTGATGAGGAGCATATGTTTTATTTGATGAGCAGAGGCCTGTCAAGAGCAGAAGCGGAAAGATTAATAGTAGAGGGGTTTTTCGAGCCGATAATACAAAAAATACCATTGGAAGAGCTGAGGGAGAAGATAAGAGGATTGGTTAAGAGTTGAAATATAATTGATGTGGTGAGTGATAAATGCAATTAATATTATACACAATTTATTTACCTGATGAGTCATTACTCTATGGAAATCCCAATGGAGCATCTATGGATGATACTTTATATGAAGATTTGGGAGAACTAGTTCAAGATTTTGAGGTGTATGGCATGGAGGTAAGTATTGCAAGAATTATATGTAACTCAAATGATGTAAAGCCAAGTACAGCAGCGTCTGGATTATACATAGCACAGAAAGACTTACCATCGCAGGAAGGATTTATCCCGGTGAGAGAAGCTAAGAGGAAGTATACTGAAACTGAAGCACAGTTTAGAGAATCTATTATCCATCGTGTACGCGAATATCTTGAAAAAATGGGACAAGGTATATACAAAGTAGTGCTTAGGAAAGGATACTCTTTTGATCCTCAAGAACAAATTTTACTTAAATCTGAACAGGAAAACACAGCATCAGTTAAAGAAGTATTGGGAATCTTTTCCGATGGACAAGATGAAGATGGCTTTTATCTTGATGTGGCATACAGGCGTACAATTAAAATTCCATATACAGCTGTTTCAAATTTGGAAAAATTACCAGAGTACCTTAAACTAAGATTTTCAGTACCTGTAAACAGCGAATTATTGTAGATAATTATATCAAGAATCAAATAAAACAACTATAAAAAATGCTAAAATCTCAAACCAAAACAATCTTTGATGTCGAAACCATAAGAAAAGACTTCCCTATTTTGCAGAGGAAGGTTCATGGACAGCCATTGGTTTATTTAGATAATGCTGCAACTTCCCAAAAGCCAATGCAAGTGATTGATGCAATAGATTTCTACTATAAAAACTACAATGCAAATGTCCACAGGAGCATTCACCAGCTTGGCGAGGAGGCAACTGCAAAGTTTGAGGAAGCGCATGAAAAGATTGCAGATTTTATCAATGCGGATTCGCACCAAAACATCATCCTCACAAAAAACACAACTGAATCATTGAATTTGGCTGCGTATTCCTTGACTGCTGGCTTGAAAAATGGTGATGAAATTGTGATTTCGCAGATGGAGCACCACAGCAATTTCGTTCCTTGGCAGCAATTGGCAAAATTAAGAGGCTTGAACTTAAAATTTATCAAAATTGATGAAGAAGGGAAACTAGACGAAGAAAGCATAAAAGAAAACATAACAAAAAGGACAAAGATAGTTTCATTAACACATGTTTCGAATGTCTTAGGAACAATAAACCCAGTAGAAGAAATTACAAAAATTGCTCATGAAAATAATGCTGTGATGGTTGTTGATGGCGCGCAAGCGACTCCCCACATGCCTGTTGATGTTAAAAAGCTTGATGCTGATTTTTATGCTTTCAGCGGGCATAAAATGCTTGGGCCAACTGGAATTGGAGTTTTATACGGCAGGAAAGAATTGCTTCAAAAAATGCAGCCGTTTTTGTATGGAGGGGAAATGATAAAAGAGGTAAGGTTTGATGGCACGCAATTTAATGAATTGCCTTGGAAGTTTGAAGCTGGCACTCCAAATATTATTGAAGGAATTGGATTGGGAACTGCAATTGACTACCTTAACAAAATCGGAATGAAGCAAATCCATGAAAGGGACAAAGAGCTTGTTGCCTATGCAATAGAAAGGCTTAAAGAGATTGAAGGCATTGCAATTTACGGGCCCAAAGAAAGGGGGGCTGTCGTTTCATTCAATGTTCATGGCGTCCATGCCCATGATGTCTCGCAAATCCTGGACAGCGAAGGAGTTGCTATAAGGGCAGGGCATCACTGCTGCATGCCTTTGATGGGCGTTTTGGGGGTAACAGCAACTGCAAGGGCAAGCTTTTACTTGTACAACACAGAGCAGGAAATCGACACTTTCATAAATGCAGTTCATAAAGTGAAGAAGGTGTTTGGGGTTTGAAAACAACAACAAAAACGCATTAAAAACATTAAAATAATAAAATCAAAAATTACGAGAGCGACTTTTGGATGCAATGCATAATAAAAGTAAACCGCTTTTCAATGTATAGGCGAGCAATGTGGCGAGCCTAGAATTCGTCGCGAAGCGACGGATAGAATAAAATATAATAAGAACATTTGAATTTCACTAAAAATGGACACGGTAGAAATGATGTATCAGGAAAATATCCTGGACCATTACAAAAACCCGCATAATTTTGGCAGGATGGAAAATGCAAGTGTCCATCATCATGAGCACAATCCGCTTTGCGGAGACGAGCTTGAAATGTTTTTA
>JACPMS010000077.1 GCA_016185875.1 Candidatus Woesearchaeota archaeon
ATCTTTCTATTTTGGTAAAAGGAAGTTTAAAGAAAGGCCTAAAACACTTCATCTATAAAGGCGATTAAAACCAAAAACCGAAACATTTATAAACTTAAGTTTATATATCTAAACTAAAATGGATACATATAAACTAAAGTGGACAAAACTTCAGGCAGAAATCTTTTCCCTGCTATGCAAAAGGGCAGGAGAAAAGCTAAGCCAGAGGGAGATTGCAAAAATACTAAAAGTTTCCCCCACTGCTGTCGGAAACTCGGTAAAGAAGCTGAAAGAGCTTGTTAAAATCGAGAAAACCAAGACAATTAATTTCATCTCCTTTAACAGGGACAAGCCTAAAGCCATCGAGCTTAAAAGAGTGGAAAACCTTAAAAGCGTATACCTTTCAGGATTGTCAGATTATCTTGAAAGCGAACTGGCAGGCGGCACCATACTCCTGTTTGGAAGCTATTCGCTGGGTGAAGATACAATTGCCTCTGATATAGACATTGCAGTTATTGGAAGAAAAGAGAAGATGCTTGAGATTGAAGAATATGAAAAAACATTAAACCGGAAAATCAACATAAATTTTTACGATTTATGGAAAAATATACACGAGCATTTAAGGAATAACATCCTAAACGGCATTTTATTGCATGGGGGCATTGAATTATGATAAAGTCCTTTGAAGAATACCAAAAGGAAGGCATTGTTAAAAGAGTCAAAATAAACGGGGAAAGGGCGAAAAGCTTAGCCATTGAATCAGAAAGAAAAATACGCTCCTTAAATAAAAGGATGGAAAAACTCGGGATAGACAATGAAAATGCCAATGATTATGTAGAGTACTGCTATGACATCATAATGCATTTGGCAAGGGCAAAATTATCCTTGGACGGCTATTCAGCAGGCGGGCAGGGGGCCCATGAAGCGGAGGTTTCTTATTTAAGAGAGCTGGGTTTCAGTGAAAATGATGTTCAGTTTGCAGATCAGCTAAGATACTTCAGAAACGGAATAATGTATTACGGAAAACTGCTGGATAAAGAATATGCAGAAAAAGTTTTAGAGTTCTTAAACAAAATTTATCCAAAATTAAAACAATTGATAAAGGCTATAGAATAAAAATGCCTAAAATCAAACTAATCCAAAGCGTGCTGGAAAGGCACTTCACAGTGAAGCACAAAGGAAAATTTTATTATGCCTGTTACCTGAATTCAGACAAGCCAGTTTTAGGCCTGATAAACAGGGATACTTGGGAAGTTTACGATGAAGAAGGCGAGGAATTAAATATCTATATTTTTAAAGACATTCCAAAAAAGGAACTAAGGCAGATTACGAAAAATGGAAAATTGTACAGCAACCTAATCTCCTTCTGCATAAGGCATTTTGATGATTATGAGCCGAAGATTGACCGCTAAATCCAAAACCTATCGAAAATTATAAATTTTCGGAGGTCTCGGAAATCTTAATTTCCGCAACCTTTAAATAGTTCATCTATTGAACTAATTAGTTCACAATGAGAACTGATATACTGTCGTTTGTGCTGGCATCAGAGAACAGGAAAGAGATAGTTAAAGCTCTATTTGAATATCCAAGAAGGCAGTGGAGCTGCACTGCTGTGGAAGAAGCAGCAAGGCTTCCCCATGCCACGGTATTCAGGGCTTTGAAAGGCTTAACATATTTCGGCATATTGAAGCAAGTAAAAATCAATAAGAAGGACATAATCTATGAGCTTGCAGAGTCTCCTTTAGCAGCAGAGCTGAAAAGAGCAATAAATATTGACAAAATAGCTGCCAGAGGCATTGCAATGGAATTTGTCAGCAAAATAAAGCATCAGGCAGAATCTGTTATCTTGTATGGCTCAAGCGCCAAAGGAAGCTTAAAGCCCGAGAGCGATATAGACATTTTGGTTGTAGCGGATAAAGCCTACAGGAAAGACATTTTCGATGCGGCAGCAGGCATCTCGATAAAATCAAACAGGACGATTTCGCCTGTGGTTGTTGACAGGAAGGAATTAAACAAGGAAAAGAAGAGCCAGTTTATGCGTTCCGTTAAGGAGCATATGGAGGTGTTGTATGGAAAAAGCCCATTTTGAGCAGGCAAAGCTCTGGCTGGAAGGAGCTAAATATATCTCTGATTTAGGCGAAGACCGGGAAAAATATGCAGTTGCCATGTCAATGTGCATCCACTCAATATTAAAAGCCAACGACTCTTTGACGATGAGGTTTATGGGCATCACAGCAAGGCGCCATGACGATGCAAGAAGGCTTTTTGAGGA
>JACPMS010000011.1 GCA_016185875.1 Candidatus Woesearchaeota archaeon
CGCTGTTTCTGCTAGACATGTGTAAAGTTTTGCGATTTTGCTAACAAGCTCTGCAAATAATCCTTCTTCATCTTGAATCCATTCTTCCTTGCTAACTTGTCAATGCCATTCACAAAATCGCTGCCATATTGCGCAGCCTGCTTCTTGCGCCATGCGAATTCCTTCTTCAATCCTATAAACTCTGCTACTTCCCGCAAAATGATTTTTTTATTTTCTTTGTCCAATTTGAACATCGGGTGGACATTCATAGCAATCTTTATCAAATCCTTGTCCAAAAATGGCGTCCTTAAATCCAAGCCAAGATTTTTTGCGATTGCAAAATCCCTTGTCAAGTCCCTTTTCCACATGCTTTTCAATCCGCTCCAGCATTCCTTGTGCAAAGCTTCAAAATTATTATTCTGCAAAGCTGTTTCATGCCTTTCGTAGCCAGCAAATATCTCCTCGCTTCCCAAGCCGCCAAACAGAATATTGTTATTGTCTGCTAATGCTGATTTTCCAGCGGCGTACAGGACAGAGCCGACGCTTGCCTTTACAATATCTGAATCATTTAATATTTTAATAACGTTTTTCAAAATGATTTCCAGCTCCTCCAGACTCAATATTTTGCTTTTAAGATTAAAGCCGTACTCGCTTGCAACTCTTTGCGCCCATTGAATGTCGTCAGCATTCTCAATTCCTACTGTATAGCAGGTGAAATTGAGCTTCAGCTGTTTTGATATTAATGCAATTAATGAGCTATCAACGCCTCCGGAAAAAAAAATGCCAAATTTTGGCATTACCCTTCTTTTGATTGCCTGTATTATTGATTCAGCCAGTTCCCTTTTTGCCCTTTCCTTGTTTGTCTCGAGATTTTCAAAATTGTTCTCTAAGCTGCTTACAAACCTTGCCCATAATTCTTCTGGAATCAGCCTGCCTTCCTTTACAATGCCTAAAATCTTAGTCATAGGTTGATGTTGCTTGCAATTTTTTAAAAATGTTTGGGTACAGAAATACTTAAATACTAAGCCGATTTTATTGCCTTAATGCCAAAAGACATAAGCAAAGACGAGCAGGTTGGATTCCATAAAGGGTCTTTGACAACCCTTGCAAAAGAAAGGGAGGAGATGCTGAAGATTTTGTCAATAGTCGAGCAGCTTATGCAGATGCACATCAAAGGCCTGCAGGAGCTTGGCATAGATCTTCAGAAAGAGTCCCAGAAATCAAAAAAGCCAATTGAAGATTCCTTAAAGTAAGTTTAATTCTTGTAGAACATAATGAAGCGCACAAAACTTGATTTATAAAATATGAAAATACAAGACATTGGGGGTGAGTTTGGGCTGATTGGCAGGATAAAGGATAAGATAAAACTTTACTCAAAAGATGTTGTTGTTGGGATTGGAGATGATACTGCTGTGTTAAAGTATGATAAAGATAATTATCTTCTTTTTACAACTGACATGCTTGTTGAAAACGACCATTTTTCATTGAAGTACTCGACTCCAGAGCAGATTGGCATGAAGGCAATTGAGCAGAATGTAAGCGATATTGCTGCTATGGGCGGATTGCCGAAATTTGCGGTCATCTCATTAGCTCTGCCAAATAATGTAAGTGTTGAATTTGTTGATGAACTTTATAAGGGTATCAACAAAAAATCGAAAAAATATAAAATAAGCATTGTTGGCGGCAATATTACACATTCCAAAGAGATTGTTGTCAATGTTGCATTGATTGGATTTGTTGAAAAAGAATATTTAACATTAAGAAGTGAAGCAAAAGTCAGTGATTTGATTTTTTGCTCTGGCGATGTCGGCAAGTCCAGTGTAGGCTTGGAATTATTAAAAAACAATAAAAATGGAAATTCCATAAAAAAACATCTTGAGCCGGAATGCAGGCTGGATTTAGCAAGAAAACTGGCCAAATTTGGAATAAATTCAATGATTGATGTAAGCGACGGAGTTGCATCAGAAATAAAGCATATATGTGATGGGTCAGATGTTGGTGCAGTAATTCATGCTGACAAAATTCCAATATCTAAAGATACGATAAATGATGCAAAAAAAATAAGCAAAAACCCTCTTGATTTTGCGTTGTACGGGGGGGAGGATTTTGAATTGGTGTTCACTGCATCAAA
>JACPMS010000079.1 GCA_016185875.1 Candidatus Woesearchaeota archaeon
AACATGAAGAGGCAAGGAAAGGAGAAATAAATGAAAATATTGTAAAAGAGGTTCTGCTGTCTGTAGAAGACAATTTTGACAGTTTCTATGGCGGATTTGGCTTGCAGCCAAAATTTCCAAATGCTGAAGTTGTTGACTTATTATTTTTACAATACCAAAAAACAAAGCTAAAAAAATACCTTGACATAGCGTTAAAGACCCTTGACGGCATGCACGAAGGCATATACGACAAGGCTGATTTTGGTTTTTTCAGGTATTCTGTGCCACAGGACTGGAAAATGCCTCACTATGAAAAGATGCTCGACACAAATGCCGGATTGCTAAGAAATTATGCTACTGCATATAACATTACAAAAGATGAAAAATATAAAAAAATCGCAACCGAGACAATAGCCTACATCCATAATTTTTTATCAAACCAAAAATATGGCGGTTTTTACGGCTCCCAGGATGCCGATTAGGAATTCTACAGCCTAGATTCTGAGAAAAGGAAAAAGAAAAATCACCCGAATGTTGATAAGACAATTTATGCTGACTGGAATGCAATGATGATTTCTTCTTATATCAAAGCAGGGGCAATATTAAATGACAGCAAAACAATAGAATTTGCGACAAAAACAGCTGATTTTATACTTGAAAATTGCTGCAACAGCAAAGACGGGCTGTTCCACTATTTCGACACAAAACCAAATGTCAGCGGATTATTGGCAGACAACATATATTTTTTGAATTGCCTGATTGACGCCTATTTTGTAACTCAAAATCAGAAATATTTAGAGAAAATAAAAGAAATATCGGAGTTTATTTTAAAAAATTTTTACGACAATAAAAATCATGGGTTTTTTGACAAGATTTCCAAAGAAGAAGATTTAGGCGCATTGAAGCACAGCGACAAACAATTTTTAGAGAACTCATTTTCTGCAATTGTGTTTTCAAGGCTTTATTTTTTGACTAAAGAGGGAAAATTTAAAGAAGCTGCTGAAAATGCTGTGTTGTGCTTTGCAGGCAATTATTTGAATTTCGGCTATTTTGCAGCAAATTATGCAATTGCAGTTGATATGCTTTTGAACAATGAGATAAAAGTTGATATTGTTGGCAGAAAAGAGATGGTAAATGCCTGCATCGGCTCAAACAACCCAAGAGTTATAATAAATTTTATTGATAAAAATGATAAAAAATCAAATCCCGGCTATGAAATGGAAGGGGCTTACGTGTGCAGAGGCGCAATATGCAAAGGGCCAATAAAAGATGCTGACAGGCTGGAAGAAGAGCTGGCAAGTTAGCAAAATTAATAAATAACTTGTAAATTATTCATTTTTATGGAAAAATCACCTGCTTCTGTAAAAGCATTGAAAATCGAGCTGGACAAAGCCAAAGACGAGGCTTTACTGATAGGCTTTTTTCAGAACAAATTGGGCTTGGGAACGGAATTAAGGAGATTAGACAATAAAATTGGCAATTTAATCGCTTCGTACATCAAAAACAATAATTTTAAAGGAGAAAAAGGCGAGATAAAAAATATTTTTGTGAATAAGGGCATAAAAAACATTGTTTTGGCCGGATTAGGAGAAGAAGAAAAATATGGATTTGAAGTTTTATCATCAACAATTGCAGACGCCTCAAAAAGATTGAGGGACAATGGAATAGAAAGCTTCAGCATTTTTTTGGACTCTTTTAATAATGGCAAATTTAAAGATGAGGAAGTCGTTGAAAAGATAACATTAAGCTCATTAATTGGCTTGTATAAATTTGTAGAATACAAAACAAAAGATAAGGATAAGACAAAAAACATCAAGGAAATCAGAATAATAACAAATCTTAATAAAAAATTTGACAAGGAAATAGAGTATGCTTCTATGGTTGCAGATGCTGTAAATAGAACAAGGGATTTGGTGAATACGCCCCCAAACATTGCATCTCCATCTTATGTTGCAGAATACGCAAGAGGAATTGCAAAAAAATTAAACTTGAAATGCACGATTTTTGATGACAAGCAGATTGGAAAGCTGAAGATGGGCTGCTTCATGGGAGTTGCAATGGGCAGCATCAACAAGCCAAGAATGGTTGTGCTGGAATATTATGGGAATGGCAAAAAACAAAAACCTATTGCAATTGTCGGCAAAGGCGTTACTTTTGACAGCGGCGGATTAAACCTAAAGCCATATCCTTTTATTTTGAACATGAAAGATGATAAAGGTGGAGCAGTTGCTGCCATGCACATAATTGAGGCATGCGCTAAACTGAAACTGCCTGTTAATATTGTTGCTGTGACTCCGCTTTGCGAGAATATGCCGAGCGGCACTTCCTTCAGGCCTGATGATGTGCTGAAGGCTTACAATGGAATGACTGTTGAAATAAAAAACACTGATGCAGAAGGAAGACTGATTTTGGCAGATGCTTTGGCTTATGCTGCTGAGATGAAGCCGCAAGCCATTATTGATATTGCTACTTTGACAGGAGCGAGCTTGATTGTTTTAGGCTATGCAGGAACACCTTTTGTTTGCACTAATGACGGATTAAGGAAAAAACTTAATGATGCTTCTGCAAAAAGCCTTGAAAAATTATGGGAGCTTCCATTATGGCAGGAATATGAGGAAAGCCTGAAAAGCGACATAGCTGATGTAAAGCACATTGGCGACGAAGGAGAAGCTGGGGTTATTACAGGCGCAATGTTTCTTAAAAACTTTGTAAATGACATACCATGGGCCCACATAGACATTGGCACAACAGTGTGGTCAAAGATTGACAAGGGAATGCTGACAAAAGGCGCAACAGGGGCGACTGTAAGGCTGATGATGGAAATGCTTATGGAGTGGAAATAAGAAATCATAGCAAACAACAACCTTTTTAAAATACAATCTTTTTCTAAAAACCATGTATGATGTAATCATTGTGGGTGCTGGGGCTGCCGGGCTTACAGCAGCAATTTACACCTGCAGAAAAAAGCTGAAAACAGCAATTTTAAGCATCGATGTAGGGGGCCAAACAAATTTAACAAGCCATATCGAGAATTATCCCGGCACAGGTCCAATGCATGGAATAGAGCTTATGAGGAGATTTCAGGATGAGGCAACTGGGTTTGGCGCAGAATTGATAATGGGAAAAGCCAACAAAGTGGAGAAAATAGAAAATAGCTTTAGGGTTGGCTTGGCGAATGGCGAAGCCTATGACTGCAAAGCCTTGATTCTTGCTTACGGAAAAGTGCCGAAAAGCCTTGGAATCGAAGGCGAGGAAAAATTTATGGGAAGAGGGGTAAGCACTTGCGTAACTTGCGATGCGCCGCTATTCAAAAAAAGGGATGTTGCGATTATTGGAGGCGGCAATTCAGCTGTTGAAGGCGCTTTGGAGCTGGCAACATTTGCAAAAAAAGTTTATATCATTCACAGAAGAGATGCTTTTAGGGCTGATGAAATCACAGTTGGGAAATTAAAGCAAAACCAAAACATTGAAATTGTCATTAACAGCGTTTCTTTAAAAATAAATGGTGAAAAGAATGTTGAAAGCATTGATGTTGAAAACACCATAACAAAAGAAAAACGGCAAATAAAGATTGATGGCGTCTTTATTGAGATTGGGTATGTTGTTGACACTTCTTTCGTGCAGCATCTTGTGAAAGTCAATGAAAAAAAGGAGATTATTGTTGATGAAAGGGGGAACACATCATGTCCGGGCATATTTTCATGCGGGGATATAACTCCAGTGCCATTCAAGCAGACTGTGATAGCAGCAGGAGATGGCGCAAAAGCTGCGCTGGAATGCTACAGATGGTTGACTGGGGGCAAAGGAGCTGTCTTGGACTGGACGCATTGATTAGAAAGTGAACTGAGAATAAAAATATGGCAAACACGTTAACTAAAAAACAATAAAAATTAAAGTGTCTATAATGTTAAAAAACAAAAAAATTATGATTTTCGCAGAAGCGATTTTTGAAGATGCGGAATTGCTTTATCCAAAATACCGGCTTATAGAAGAAGGAGCTAAGGTAATTGTGGCTGGAACTGGGGAAAAAACCTACAAGGGCAAGTATGGCTATCCAATTGAAGTTGACGGCAATGCCAAAGACTACAAAGCGAAAGATTTTGATGCTGTCATTGTGCCTGGGGGCTATGCTCCTGACAGATTGAGGGCTTATAAAGAAGTTATTAATTTTGTCAGGGAGATGAATAATTCAAAAAAGATTGTGGCTGCAATTTGCCACGGGGCTTGGGTTTTGGCAAGCGCTGGAATTCTAAAAGGAAGAAAGGCCACTTGCGTTGACAGGATAAAGGATGATATAATTAACGCAGGCGCGCAATATTTTGACAAGGAAGTTGTTGTTGATAGCAACATAATAACATCAAGAAAGCCAAGTGACTTGCCTGCGTTTTGCAGGGAGATTATAAGGGCTTTAAGTAAATGATTTTGTTATTTTCTTAGAATTAAAAAATCTATTTTGATTTAGACTTATTTTGCAGGGGCTGGGGCAGGAGATGGTTTGAACCATTCACTTAAAGTTGAATAAAATGCAGAACCAATTTCTCTAGATGCTGTATATACTTTTCTGACTGTGCTTCCAACATAACTAACTGCTCCAACTATTGGAGTCGTGATATTTTTCACAAAATTAGTAGCAGATTTGTAGGTATATTTGATTAAAGATATTTTTTCTTCAGGTTTCTGACTTTTGTACCCATTCCAAAAACGATATAACAGATTTCCCGCTGCTGCAAAATATAAGGCGTAAGGAGCAAAAAAAGCAGTTCCAATTGCTAGAGGTACTCCAAAAAATAATGATGTTCTTGCAGTGTATTTGAAAAAGTTTTCCTTGAAGTCTTTCCCAAAACCTTTTAAGTTGCCTTTAAGTAGGAAATATCTAATAGGATACATTGCTCCAACCAATAATGGCATAGCTGCCATAGTCACTCCTATTGTTGCTAAAGGCGAACCATAAGAAACTGCAGTATTAACAATGTAATCAATAGCAGGCAATTGCGCAAGTCCAAAGAAAGCATCATTTCTTAATTCTTTGACATTTGGATTTTCATTTGTGAGCATAGTAGCTAAAGGTTGTGATGCTACTACAGATGCTCCTCTAAGACCATGCTGAATTCCTTGAGATAAAGTTGCAGCACTCATTGATGTGTACAAACCGCCAAGAGCTGTGGCACCTAAAGCCAATAAACCATTAACCGCAGGTCCTGCATCCTTAACTAAATTTTCTAAGCCGCTTGGTACTTTCTCTTTCTTCTCTTCCTTTTTTCCCTCGGCAGGTACGGTTGCTGCTCCTTCTGCGTCAGCCATTTTCCACCTCAAGCAGTTTCTTTACCGCATACTCAACTACATGGCTTTTGTTCCTAAAACGTCCTGTAGATAGAACTTTATGTATATCCTCTACTACTTCTTCATCTAAAGTTACACTCAATTTGTGCTTCATTCTAACCCCAACATTAGACTACTTGGTAGTATAACACGCCACTATTTTTAAACTTTTCCATTTGTTATTACTTTAAAATGGTTACAATATGAAATAATGACCAATAATAATTATTTACTATATAGAAAATAACAAACTTGAAGAGGATGTGACCAAATCTTTAAATAAGAACCTTAATTCACCCTTGATTATGGCAGGAGATTTGATAGAAATAGAGCGCGGAAAA
>JACPMS010000076.1 GCA_016185875.1 Candidatus Woesearchaeota archaeon
ATCAGGTCCAAGCTTCGAGTAATCCGCCTTTACCTTTACCCTGACGTTTGGCATAGATTCAACAAGCTTCACTTCCTTCACGTTTATCTGCTTTTTTATTATTTCTTTCAGTTCTTTGACCGCATTTGCAATATTGTTATCTTTCACAACTATCACAATTTCCTTCAATGGCCATCTAACTCCAAGCTGTATCTTTTCCCTTACAGCAAGTGCATTTTGCACAATCTCGCTTACAATCTGCATTGATGCTTCAAGCTCTTCATCAATCATTTCTTCCTTATGCTTTGGCCAGTCAAAAAAATTAATGCTTTCTTCCTTCAGCTTGAACTCATGCCTTAAATTCTGGTGCATAGCCTCTGTTATGAAAGGCGCAATAGGAACAAACAATTTCAATGAACCTAGCATTACATTAAATACAGTATAAAGCACAACCTTTTTTTCTTCATCGCTTCCCATTGATGCTTTGTCCCTTGTCAATTGTATGTATGCCCTGCTCAACTCCAAAAACAATTCTTCAACCTGCCATGGAATTTCATTCAGCCTGTAATTATCAAACATTTCAGTGACGTTTTTTATTGTGGAATTCAGCTTTGAGAGTATATAGCGCTCTTCAGTGCCAAGCTGGCTATCCTTTATAACCAAATCGCTGGGATTCAATTTAAGATGTTTAGCCATCTCTATCACATATTTATGCAGGTTCCAAAGAACTGTCAGGTTTTTGTGCTTGACTTTCATGTCATCAAAGTTGTAATTGATGTCAACGCCTGGCTGGGTGCCGCCTGTCATGTAGTACCTTAAGGTGTCTGCTCCGTATTCCATTATGACTTCCTGCGGCAGAATATAGTTGCCTAGCGACTTGCTCATCTTCCTTCCCTGCGCATCATTGATAAAGCCGTGCATGTACACTGACTTGAATGACGCATTGCTCATCGCAATCATTGAAGCCACAAACAAAAGGTTAAACCATCCTCTAATTTGGTCAATGCCTTCAAGAATGAAATCAGCAGGGTACATCTTCTCAAACAAGTCTTTTCTTCTCGGGAAATCAAGACAGTTCCATGAGGCAGAGCCAGCATCTATCCACACATCCAAAATGTCAGGTATTCTTTCCTTTATTGAACCGCATTTGCACTTTATCCTGACTTCATCAATCCACGGCTTGTGCAAATCCTCTGGAATATGCCCGGCAAGTTTCTTCAATTCATCAATTGAGCCGACAACAACAAAATCGTCGCATTGCCTGCATTTCCAGATAGGCAGTGGAGTGCCCCAGTATCTCTGCCTTGTAATTCCATTGTCCCTTAAATTGGCAATCCAGTTGTCAAAATTTTTTGAGCCTGCAAACTCAGGAACCCATTTTATGCCATTATTCAGTTCACGCATCCTCTCCTTTAAGTCCTCAATCCTGAAGAACCATTGCGTTGTTGTCCTGTAAATAACAGGGCTTTTGCAGCGCCAGCAATGCGCATAGTCATGCTCTATTTTTGCTTCAGCCACTATAAATCCTTTTTTTCTTAACTCTTCAGTTATCTTTTTATCATCTTTTTTTGCTGTGAATCCCTTGAATATGCTGCTTGTTTCATCAAAAACCCCTCTTTCAGTCAAAGTGTTAAATGGCGGAATTCCATTCCTGTGCCCAACTTCATAATCCTCTGGACCGCATCCAGGCGCCATATGAACTAGTCCGGAGCCTTGGCTTGTGTCAACATATTCCTCGCTCATAACAACTGTATGGACTTTTGGATGCTTTCTCTTTAATTCCCTGAATTGATGGATTTCATTTTCAAACGGATGGATATACTCCAAGCCGAGAAGATTGTCGCCTTTAAATTCCTCAACTATTGCGAACTGCTTTTCAGCTGCACCGCTTATCAGGCCAGATGCCAATTCTTTTGCAACAATCCAGACCTCATTGCCAACTTTTGCCCTTACATACTCCAAGTTTGGATTTGCCATCACTCCCAAATTGAACGGGATTGTCCAAGGCGTTGTAGTCCAGATTATCAGGAATTCATTAATTTTGTTTTTAACAGGAAATTTGACAAAAATTGAGTCATCAGTCACATTCTCGTACTCAAGCTCGTGCTTTGCCAAAGATGTCGCGCATGACGCGCACCAGTGCATTGTTTTTTCCCCTTCGTACAATCTTTTGTTCTCATATGCCTTTTTAATAAGCCACCACTCGCCTTCAATGTAGGTGTTTTGCACTGACTGGTAGGCATTGTCAAAATCCATCCACGTGCCTATCCTCCTGAAGTCCTCATTCATCGAGAGCATGTTTGTTATTGCAAATTCCCTGCAAGCATTGACAAAATTTGCCACTCCGTACATTGGAATGTCGTCCTTGCTTTTCAATCCCAAGTTCTTTTCAACAGCCTGCTCTGTAGGCATTCCATGCATGTCATAGCCAGCCCTGTCCCAGACATCAAAGCCCTGCATTCTCTTGTACCTTAATACGCTGTCTTTCAGCGCTTTGTTCCATGCTGTTCCAAGATGAACTTTGCCAGAAGTATATGGAGGTCCGTCAAGAAAATAAAATTTCTTTTTGCCTTTGTTCTTCTGCTTAGCCTTTTCGTAAATATCATGTTTCTTCCAAAACTCCAGTATTTCAGGCTCCAGCTTTGCTGGTTCATAGTTTTGAATCATTTTAGGAGATGAATCTAAGGGGATTATTTAAATTTTTAGAAAAAGTTCAGTGATTTCAGTTTCCACTTATTTCAAATTGTCTGGCAAATTGTATTTGAGAATAAGCTGATTCGAAAATTGTGTATGCCAGATGTATCTTAGAACCAAATATATTGAATACATTTAGCCCAGGCTGATAAAATTTGTAAGTTGCTACATAGAGTTCTCCTCTGAAGAGGTGTATTATACCCTCCCTAACATAAAGTATGGGTGTATATTCTTTTGGGATACGCAGATTATTCTTGAATTCTGCATCAGACTCATCCAACGTTCCAGCCAATAACTTATCAGTTAAATCTCTATGTGAAGAAAGTAAATCTAACAAAATCATAGTTGTGTCTTCAGATCCTCTGTTATTTGTTTTTATATGTGCCAGCAAGAATTCGTAAGGATTTTTGTATGCTCTTATTAACGCCTCAATCTCCTTGTCTAATTTATGTAACGTCTTTATTAAAAGTTTAATGTCTATTGGAGGACTAGGCGATTCCACATCACTTGATGAGGCTATTCTATACTTTTTCCTTTCATTTTCACCTAATGAATACCCACAGTTATAAGGAGAAGAAAAAACATCTGCACTTGCTTCTTGCAAACCAGCTTGCAACCCATCCATAAAAAGATGAATCCCTCTACTGTAAGTAGATAGATTGCTACCATCATTTACTACACAGCAGTCAATGACCTCGTAGAGGACGCCTAAAATTATTTTAACTTTTGTATCTAATTCTTCTGATTTATCATTAGCTGCTTTCCTATTTAAAATGTCCACAAGATTTGTCATAAGCTAGCAATAGGAAAATATTCTATTCTTAAAACTTTTCAATGAAATCTAAATAAAATCTCAAAAAAACCCTTCCAGCTTAGTCTGCTCTTTTGTTTCAAGCAAATCCTCCTTCTTATAGCCTAAAACATTAAAAATCCTTTCAACTGCTGGAATAACTTGGTTGTTGATGTAATAGTCAGCATCATAGTCCCCTTCCCTGACCTCTTCTGGCAGCTTTGAGCGGTTTCTTATTATGTCATTGCCTTGGGTTACAACATATTTGATAATTGTTCCAGGACTGATGTCCCTGCCTTTGTTCTTCAGGCGCTGGGCAACTGCAACATGGGGGCCTTTAGCAGCATAATCCAAAATATCCTTTTGCAGCTGGGTATGAATCACAACCCTCTCAATTGGCACTTTCTTGTTTCTTAAATCACTCACTATGTTTTTAACGTATTCAAGCGCTTTCATTGTGTCATTTTCCCTCAAGATTATTCCCAAGACATTTTCCTGCACGTCTTTTGCAATGAAAGACCAGTTGCGTCGTACAGTTTCAAAACCCTTGATCTTAAGCGTGCCCTGCTCTGACATCAGGGCATATTTCTTCTTAGCGCCAAAAGGGCCAAGCTTTGCAGACACAAAAATTCCGCTGGGATAAAATCCCTCGTAATCAAGCTCCATCAAGCCAGGCAGATCCAAATTTATTGACTCTGCAAAACTGCCAGCATCATTTTTTGATTTGCCATCGAGAGTCAGAAAAACGCTATCAGTGTCGCTATACAATACAAAAAACCCTTCTTTCTGTGCCCTGTCAATAACTTTGCGTATGTAAAATCTTCCCCATGCAGTCACGCTCCTTGCACATTCTATAGAGTACCATCTTGCACCAAAAAAACCCAAGTAGCCATAAAATGAATTTGCAAGCAGCTTCAAGCTGTTCTGCCTTGCATCAAGGAATGTGAATTTCTCGTCATGCTCCTCCTTTATTATCTCCTTGATGCGCATCCTTCTTGTGATTAAGTCCTCAATCAAAATGGGGATGAAGCCTTTCCTTTTTGCACAAAACCAATGCCTGTCGCTTTCATCAGGAGCGGCTTTAGCCGAGTCTTCGCAGCATTTGCAGTCAATTGTGTCATGCCCTATGTTATGCGAGCCCAATATCGTAGGGTAAAGGCTTCTAAAGTCAAAAACAACAATGTCCTTGTACAAGCCTGGCTTGGGCTCGTACACAAAAGCGCCTTGATATGTGTTGAGCCTTCTCTGCTGCACCTCGTCATAATAAGGCTTGTTTGGCGCAATTTCATTAAATTGAGGAGCTTGCTTCATTATGTACCATTCAACAAGCTGCGAAAATCCCATCCTGTTGACGTCATAAATTGGAATGCCGACTATCTTGACCATTTCTATTATTGTTGGAAGCATTTTTACTGCCAGATTGTAAGTCAGGAGCGAGTCATGAAGGTTGTACTCGCAAAACCTCTCAAGTTTTTCATTGCTGTTGTCCCATATGTCCGGAAGTTCCGCCAAGGATACGTCATGCTTTTTCTCGCCGAGCAATTCGGTCGCTACAGCATTCAAATCATAAGAGTATGTTTCCAAAGTGCCTCCTATCACTTTTTTTATGAATTTGAAAACATCCAGATGCGTGATTCCGTTTATTGCAACAGTTGTTTCCCTGCCGCTTTTAACCCTCAACTCAGAATAGTCCAGCCCGATGTCAAGCTTGATTTTGTACTTGTCAGCACGGGTTTTTATATACGGCAGGTCAAACCCGTCAGAGAAATATCCTGTCAGGATATCGGGCTTGTAAGCGTCAATTACTTCCTTGAATTTTTCAATAAGCTCTGTCTCGCTGCTTACAAATTCTATGTAGTCAATATTGGTTTTGAATTTTTTCCATACAAAAACCTTCCTGAAATTTTCCCCATAAAACGAGAGCATTATGATTGGGTTTTTCTCAGCGTCAATGGCAACATCAAAAGGGCTGTATGTCTCGATGTCAAATGCCAGGATTCTTGGGCTATGCAGTGTATCGCTGCCTGCCTGCTCAATGCTGTCTGCCCTGAAAACTGCACTCCTTGATTTTTGGCTTGTAAATTCACCTGTTGCCTGATGCAGAACCAACGGAACAATGTTTTTGTCTATAAAGTAGCGCCTGACAAAAGGAATGTCATATTCATGAATCGAGCTTATGCTTTCCCATTGCCTTATGGCTTCCCTGATGACAGGGACGCTGCTTGGCAGGTTCGTATAAACTTTTATTGCCAAAACTTCCTTTCCCAAAAACTTTTTCATGACAATTTCTGCCTTTGTCACAAAAGAGACTTCAATCTCGCTCTCAACCCTTATTTTTTCAAGCTTGTCGCTTATGTTTGCTCCGTCTTTTGGAATTACATAAAAATAAGGCTCGAACTTGCTGTCAAGAATAGAGAGCTGCCTGCCGTCAGAAGCCCTGCCGTACAAGTTTATGACAGCCTTTCCATCCTGAACTTTGTAAGTGGCATCCAGGGGGAAAAACTGGATTTTTTCCACCATAATAGTCGAGAAGGCGTTTTGCATATTTAAAAGTGTTGGTGCTCAGAGGAGGAAATCTTTTTATAACTTTATCCAATTCCCGCTTTAAAATGAAAGGGGTGGTTATGTTTTTAATGCTGATTATATTTTTACCTCTCGTATTTTCTATTTCAATCAAAGAGCTTATCTCAAGGTACAGCTTTTACGCTGTTACAGGGCAGATGAACGTCACAAATTTTACAGACTTTATGGTTGACAAGAACAACAATGGCTTGAATGATACGCTTGTTTTGGAATTTACAACAAACAATGCTGCTGGAAATTTTATTTTTGCAGTTGATTTGTTTGATAAAGATGGGATCCTAACCAACAAAACAAATAATACATTGGCGTCCGGAATAAACAAAATTAATGCAACATTCAGTTCAATCCTGCTGACTCAAAGCCGATTCAATTATTCAATAAAAGTCTACAACTCCACACACAGCCTAAAATACAGAAAGGACAACATACTGACTCAAAATTATTCAGGCTATGAAGAAGGATTTAGAGTCACAGTCTCCAAGGATTCGAAAATAAATAAGACTCTAAGAATAAACATTACTCTTAATTCACCAATAAATGGGACGCATAGGACAACTTTATTTTTATCCTACAACAATTCAGTTATCTTTTCAAAAGAGGACAAATTAATAACAAGCTCGATAAATCACCTGTTATTCAATTTTGGCAATGAAACTCTGAAAAGAACCCATTTCATTGGAAATTTCACAGTTTCTTCTGTAAAAATCGGCAGGAAGGCGATTAAAACGAATTTTGCAACCTCATTTTATGATTTCAGGGATTTTGCCTCCACATCCTATATTTATAATTTCAGCGACAATGGGAGTGATACAAACAACAATGCAAAATACGACATTCTTGAGATTAATGCATGCTCCCAGATTGAAAAGCAAGACAATTACACAGTTGCAATAGATTTATATGACCTTTTCGGCAATATTGTTGAAGCAAAAAATACTTCTTACTACCTTAACAGTGGAAAAAATACTATCACTATCAACATCAATGGCTCATTAATATATGCAAAAAAGCTAAACGGCCCTTTTGCGGTTAAATCCATTGAGCTTTTTGAAAACGGCACTTTGGTTGACCAGCTAAAGGACGCTTATGTAACTTCAAATTACAATTTCAACGATTTACATTCAAGAACACAGGCAACAAGCACGCATTCAATGTCTTTACAGAGATTTTTGACAACAAGACTTTTTCTCAAGGAAACAAATCAAATATTTTGAATACTGATTCGCAAATTACTTATGAAGTTAAGTTTACTAATATATCCGATTTTGAAGTAAGCGCTATAGCCGATTCCCAAGATTTTGTAGAGGAATTAAATGAAAGCAACAATGCAGAAAGGGTTGCAATAAAGCTGAACAAGCGCCCTAGTTTGTCATCAGTAAAAAATATAACTGTAAATGAGACAGGCAGGATTATGATAAATCTTTCAGCTTCCGACCCAAATGAGGATAATCTTTCTTTTTCAGTAAACTTATCAAGATTTTCAGATAATTATAATATTTTTGAATGGAACACAACAACAACTGAGAGCGGAAACTATACATTGAGCGCAAACGCCTCTGACGGCTTTTTGAGCGACACAGTTATCTTTCAAGTCATTGTTCTAGATGTTCCTGAAATAGATGCTGATAACGACGGCATAAATGACAGCATTGACAAGCTTATAGGCGACGAAAGTTCTGTAAACAGCTCAACCATCACCCTGCAAATTTTTTTGGACAATTCAAGGAATTTATCAAGATTTTTTAATGAAAGCAGGAAAATAAAGTTTATGGACAGCAACTTTACAATTGCGGAATTCGACTTTGATTTTTCAAAGCAAAAATTAAACCTGACAAAAGTCGCAATTGACAAGCAAAAAGGAAGCGCAAAAGGCTCTTTGTTTGTCAGGGGCTTGAAAATGCCAGAAGGAACGTTAAAGACGCTGTATTTGGATAAAGCCAACACAACTATAAATGGAATCTGCATCAAAGAGGAAGAAATATCCTCAATAAGCGAGATAAGCAGTAACTGCAATTTGGATAATGAATTTAAAGTTGAGTGCGATGGGACATTGCAGAATTCCTTCACATGCGCATACAATTCAACCATAAGCAAATACAAGGTTAAAGGATTAAAGCATTCTGGGATAATACAGATTGATTATGCAAATACAGAACCAAGCTCAGGCAGTTCAGAAAGTTCTTCAGGATCCACAGGCAGTTCTGGTGGCGGCGGAGGCGCAAGCTGCATTTCTGACTGGCAATGCAGCGAATGGACAGAATGTGTTGATGGAATTAAAAACAGAAAATGCTCTGATGCAAGCCAATGCACATTTTCATCCAGCAAGCCTGTTGAAGTGGAAGCATGCGCACTTAGCCAGAATGAAAAAAATCTTGTAAATATAATTAAGCCACTGGATTATGTTGATAGAACAATAAAAAGATTAAAGCAAGGCAGTTCCTCAAAACTTGCTGGTGTTACTGGGCATGCTGTTAAACTTATGCCAAAAATAAGAAATTTTTCAGATGCTGCTGATATTTTTTCAGTGATTTTGGTTCTTGGCTCATTATCTTTGGCAGTGAGAAGCTTATTTCTCAAGAATATTTAAATAAGAATGTAGAAACCTGCTTGTTGTCGGGGCTGTAGTATAGCTAGGTAGAATTGGCCCTTGGGGAGAGCTGCGAAGTCAGTCTCGCACCTTGCGGGGCATAAAGCCCCGAGTGCTCACTACGTTCGCAAATCTCTGAACTGGGTCCGACCCGTGACAGCCTTCAAAAGCTGCGGTAATTCGAATCGCGGCAGCCCCATTTCTTTCTAACTGAATTATAAAAACGCCGTAACACAAACCGATGACTTACGGATTACTTTGGGTTAAAATTGAGAACTTATAAAGCGGGCAGTATGGAACAAGATTAAATGGAAGTTTTCCGTTATTGTCAACCACAAAAATAAATGGGTTTAGTTGTGGTTGACAAGATAGCCGCCAACAAATAATTTGTAATACCTAACTACTTTGTTGGTCGGCCATAAAAACAATTATTTTTTCCTATATCCCAATTTCCTGTTGTACTCATCGTGATTCATAAATTCAAGCAGAACCGAGATAATTTCAAACTCGTTTCCTACTATAGTATAAATCATTCTCCAATAATCTGGCAAGTTTATTTTCCATAGGTTGCTAACGCCATACTCCCCAACATACTCTTTTGGGATTTGTCCTTTAGGAATCTGGATTCCCCTGTGCATGTCTATTAGAAGATTGTCTTTCTCCCTCTCAATTGCTTTGAGGAGCTGTTTATGGAACTTGCTATCCCTTTCTTTTATTGCTTCGCGGAGCTGTTTCAATTGCTCCTCAAATACGGGTGAATACTTTACCCGTATTGCTTTTGAAGTTCTCACAGAATTAAGCCTCAACACTGCTTTCCAGCAATTTTTTCATCTTGGGGCTTTCGTTGTGCACCCAAAGAACACCTTTGCTTCCAATCATGATAACCCCTTTCTCTTCCAGATAATTAAGGATGATGTTGAGGGTTTGTCTCATCACCTGCTTAGGCAGTCTTCTTTGGATTTCGCTTTTGGATATTGCAAGCTCTGCATTCTTGAGAACTTCCTCTACCATCAGCACAGTATCCAGTCTTGGGTAATGCAAAACTTCTTGCGCCATTTATACCTCCTATATATAAATGTATCATTATATAAACTTATATATAAATGTTTCGGTTTAACTATTGTTTTGGGTTAATCACACCACTCCAATATTCTCCTCCTTAATAGTATTAAGAACAAGCTTTGTTTCTGTCCGTTCAACAAACTCATAAGTCTGCAGCTTCTTCAGAAAATTGTCCATAAGCCTTCTTGTCTTAAACCTCGCAAGAACTACAGCGTCAAATGCTCCCGTAATGTCATAAACAGCAAAAACATTTGGATGCATGGCAATCTTTTTCTCAACATCAAACAACTTTCCTTTTGAAATCCTTATTTCTATTATTACCTCAACATCATATCCAGCTTTTTCGTAATCGAGTTTTGCAGTGTAATTTTTGATTATGCCTTCTTTTTCCATTCTTTTTATATGATGCATCACAGTCGCTACAGAAACATGTACTTTCCTGGCTATTTCTCTTAACGAAAGCCTGGAATTACCTATAATGACATTCAGTATTCTTTCATCGGTTTCTTCCAATTGCATTTTCTGTTTGTTTATTTTATGTTATATTTATGGTATATTTTTAAACAAATATTTAAAATTTGCGGTTTTAAATGATGTTTTGTTTAAGAAAAGTGGGAAAAAGTATAAATATATGTTAAAAGCTCATTCTTAGTGGGAATTTTTGTAAATATATTTTACAGGAGGTGGTTATAAATGATACCTATGATGTCAAGACCCAGTAATGGAAAAAGTGTTTTTGAATCAACAGCTTCTGAACTTGGTGATATAGTTTTGAAAGATAGAACACCAAAAGCAGCGAGGGCTTATCTTGGATGGGTAGCTTGGCTAGGACCTGAACTTTACCAACCTCCGCAAGAGGTATTGGGGACTGCTCTGGACTTAGCTGTGCAGGATATGGAAAATGCAAAACTTCCTCCAATAAATCAAAATCCAAATTATGAATTTTTTCGAGATGTAGCAGCACGATACGGGTTAAATGCTAGAGCAGATCAATATAATTCTAGAATTATACCAGTGGAGGCTACTATTGAACAAGAATTGAATTGAAGATTATAAATAAATTTAATACCTGATAACATAATCTTTTTAAACATCTTTGTTTCTCTTTCTCCAATGAAAACAGTAATGTGCGCTGGCACTTTTGATACAATACACCCTGGGCATTTGTTTTATCTCTCGGAAGCAAAAAAATATGGAGATAAATTGATAGTGGTTGTTGCAAGGGACGGGACTTCAGAGAAATTCAAGGGCAAAAAACCTTTTCATAATGAAAAGGAAAGGCTAGAAGCTGTTAGGATGCTCAATATAGTGGATGAAGCTGTTTTGGGCAGGCAAGGCAATATTTTTGATATTATCAAGGAAATAAAGCCTGATGTAATCTGCCTGGGATACGACCAAAATGTGCAGAAACAGCAGCTG
The DNA here is from genome assembly GCA_016185875.1 of Candidatus Woesearchaeota archaeon. Classification (GTDB taxonomy): domain Archaea; phylum Nanobdellota; class Nanobdellia; order Woesearchaeales; family GW2011-AR4. The sequence goes on from JACPMS010000076.1 coordinate 11,115, forward strand.
GAAGATGAATTAAAGAAAAGAGGCATCAAAGCTGATGTGATAAGGGTAGGCGCTTATATGCCCCATATGTATAAAAGCTCAAAGATAAGAAAATGAATCCGCTGTATTTGACAATTTTAGCGTTGACTGGGTTTGCAGTATCATTTTATATTTATTATTCCAAAAAAAATAATAAAAAATTATACTGTGTCATAGGGGAGGATTGCGATGCAGTTGTCAAAAGCAGATATGGAAAAACTTTCGGAATAGAAAATACAGTTCCTGGCATGCTTTATTTTGTTTTAGTTTTCATATACGGAATTGTTCTATTTTTAAATCGAAATATTTTTAAAGAGACATTCATTTACTATTTTATAGTGATTGCAAGCATCGGCTCTGTTTTGTTTTCACTCTACTTAACTGGCGTGCAGGCGCTTGTCCTGAAAAAGTGGTGCGAGTACTGCATTGTTTCGTCAGTTGCATCATTGTTGATTTTGATTGTGCTTATCTTATAGAAAATGGCAAAAAACAGCTTAAGCCAATGGTCATTAACACTGCTAAGGGCAGTCTTGGGATTTATCTTCGCTTATCACGGCTATCTTAAGCTTTTTGTGCCAGGCGGCTTCACAGGCACTGTGGGCTTTTTCACCTTGCTGAAAATCCCTGTTCCCCTTTATTCAGCGCTTCTTGTTTCTGTTGTCGAGTTTGCAGGAGGAATATTCTTATTGCTGGGAATGATTACAAAATGGAGCTCTTTATTTTTAATAATAGATATGCTGGTTGCATTTTTCATGGTTCATCTGAAAAACGGCTTTTCAGTTTCAAAAGGCGGTTACGAGTTTGTGTTGGTGCTTTTGGCAGGATTGGTTGTTGTATTAGTCAATGGAGCGGGAAGAATTTCTCTTGGAAAATTACTTAAGAATAAGTATTTGAAGTGAATTGGC